>NZ_JADBTB010000066.1:0-17894 GCF_020246405.1 Microcystis sp. M083S1 | reverse complement strand
TAAGTAGCTGGTTATAATTAAATTAAAAATGGATTTTAGGTTCGATCCCCCCTGCTCCCCTTGATAAGGTAGGGTTGATTCATGAATCAACCCTACCCTTGATAAGGGTGGTGTCTGATAATTTTTAACGCCTACCTACTTATCTAACTATCTCTTGCCTGTTGCCTCTTGCCTATCCTAACTAGGAAGTTAATTTTACCCTATTACCTAGCACACAGAGTTAATTTTGTCAAGCAAAATTCTGACCGCATCGATGATCACATCTGGTTGATCCATCCAGACAAAATGACTACTTTTATCCGCTTGTATTTGCAGAAAATCTCCGGATAATTTGCCTAATTCTAGGTGCATCTCCTCCCGGAGTTGGTTGGCACTTTTAAGGGGAATAAACCGAGTCCAAAGGGAAGGTTTAAAAAAAGAATTAGCTTTAACACTAACTATCGGTAAATTACCGAAATTGTTAGCCTCACTCACCTGACGAGCACTTTGGTCGAGATTAAACATTTCTCTACTCATCGTCATCCAGTGTTTAGCGCGACAGAAAGAACGCTTAACTCGATGACAAGAATCTGGGGAAAAGCGACGCAATTCTGGTTTTAATAATTCAAAAACTCCTAGAACTCTCAAAACTCGGATAATGCCTAAAATTGAGCCAATAATCGACATCAAAAATCCCGAGATGAAAAATAATTTTAATGCCTTTAATGCTGGCGACATTTTCAGCATTCCTTTCTCGTGTAAACCATCGGTGAGTACCAAACCTACTACTTTTTCTGGGAACAGATGAGCATACAGTCGAACATTATAACTGCCAAAAGAATCACCAATTAAAATATAAGGCGGTTCTATTTGTGCTTGGGTTAGTAATTTATCTAATTCCTGAACAATTTGGTAGCTAGTCCGGGGATAAGGACTAGAATCGCTCCAACCATAACCCGCTCGATCATAAATACAAACCCTAGCTAATTGTGACAATTCTTCTAGCAAAAAATATCCCTCAATTCCCCCTAAACTATGGTCAATAATAATAGTGGGACTAGCTACTCCTGCTAGACAAAAATGCAGGCGATATTTACCCAGATTAATCAAATTACCCGGCGGTGCTTTTTGTTCTTCTAACCAAACAGATAACGTCTGATAAACTGTTGTCGCTACTAGGAGAATTACTCGAATTGATAAAGACATAACTACACCTCTTGTAAAAATAAAAAATTCTCTTGGTTGCTGGAGAATTAACCATGAATAATCATCAATTAAATGGTCAATTTAGCTGTGATTAAAAGAGAGCGCCAGTATTGCAGCCAAAATATAATACAAACGAACGCTTGACACCGTGATTTTGAGCCAAGTATTTCTAGTCAATTGAGCATAAATACTTAAAATCCCCTCAAGTGCGAGCTGCTACGCAGTGCCTTCGGCATCGCATTTACCGAAGAAAAAGCGCTTAATAAGTTGTTAAATTTCGAGAACAACATTAGCAGTATGCTGAAAATTGGCGAAAACTATTAAGATCATAGACCGAGTTTAATCTTATGCTAGAGAAAATACTATACGCTGATTCCGGCACAGGTCAAACCCAAGAAATGCTACAAGCATTAATGGATCTCCCGGCCATCCGGAAAGCGTCGATTACCATTCTCCGGGTTGTTCCCCCTCAGATTACCACCGAAGCTCTGGCCAGTAAATGGGAAGAGGGAACCCAAATGCTGACTAAAATCCTGCAAGAAGTCAAAATTGAACCGAGCAAAGTTTCCACGATTCTGCGGCAAGGAGATCCCAAAGATACCGTCTGTCAAGTTGCCGACGAAATCGGCGCTGATTTGATCCTGATGGGTTCCCGAGGACTGAAGCGACTGGAGGCAATTCTAGAAAATTCCGTCAGTCAATACGTCTTTCAACTGACTAATCACCCGATGTTATTGGTAAAAGACGATATTTACGTCAAAAAAATCAAAAAAGTGATGGTAGCTCTCGATAAGTCTAGCTCGGCTGATTTAGCTCTCGATCTGGCTATTTATCTCCTGCGGGATTATCCTTCAGCAGAGTTAATTCTGGCCCGCGTCAACCCCGACTTAAAACCGGAATTTGCCCCCACTTCCCCCAAAGAAATGGAAGAAAACCCGATTATAGGGCCGGCAGTGGCAAAAGCGAAACGGATGAATATACCCTATCGCTGCGTGGTGACGGGGGGTAAACCGGGAGAACAACTCTGCAAACTCGTCGATGATTATAATGTCGATCTCTTACTGTTGGGTTCGCCCGATCGCCGTCCTTCCGTGGCTAAGAGTTTACCGGATCTCGATCGCCTTCTCGGTACTTCCCTTTCGGATTATGTGCGGGTTAATGTCAATTGTCCCGTCCTTTTAGCCAGAAAAGAAGGGATTTAGCCCCTATTGGGTGTAGGCAGCTAAGTCTTGACTCATTTGATTTAAGTTGCTGGCAATGGCTTTCATCGTCATAAAAGCCGAGCTAAAGGCGATTAGCTCATTTAAGGGATAACTTCGACTCTCAACCCGCAAACTCAGTAATTGCTTCTCAAGAGATTTAATTTCTTCGATGAGCAATCCTAACTTTGGTGGGTTGAGAATTACCTGGGCAGCGATCGCGGTCTGTTGTGCTACAGTGATTCCCAAGACCTTTGATAATTTCTCAAAACAATTTTACGGAATGGCAAGTTATGACTGAAGAAACCGTATTGAGGTCAGAGAAAGGAATTAACTACACTCGTCTAAGAGACTTACTCAAGGCGTGTAAATGGAGCGAGGCTAACGGAGAAACTATAAATATTTTTATTCGAGTCTGCAAAACTGTTGATATTACTGAAGAAGATATTGATGATTTCCCATGTACAGATCTGCTGACAATTGATCGACTTTGGGTTAGGTATAGCCAGGGATACTTTGGCTTCAGTACCCAAATGAAGATGCTCCAAGAGATCGAAAATCGTGAGGAGTTTGGCAATCAAGTAGGATGGCGGATGAATGATCAATGGATTAATAGTTCTAAGTTAAGACCTGACGAAAGTGCGCCTATCGGTCATTTCCCCTCCATCGAAATTGGAGTGTTTATGGGCGATATTTCAGATGGAAAAGATTGGGTTTCCTTTTCTATTCAAGGTAGCGCCATGAAAATCTTTTCTCGTATAAGAGCCTGTGGCTTATCAAAACTATTGGATATTTGGTAAGTGCGATCGCCGATCTGGTAGGGTGCGTTAATGAAATGTAACGCACCTTATCTAATGTTCAAAATCCGTGCGTTACGCTAACGCTAACACAGGCTACATCATATTTGATCGCCAAGATTAAGTGCGATCGTTTATCTCCGTAGGCTGGGTTGACGGCAGGAAACCCAGCATTGCTTTTCTCTATCAACACTAACCAAAAGCGCGATCCCACCCAAAACACATCGACCCTTATTAGAAGCGGATAATTTCGATCGTGCATCGCGATCGTTGAAAACAGACATCAAATTCTCGAAAAAAGTTCGTTTGCCCAAGAATTAAGGGTATCTGAGAGGTTTTTGCCCAAGCAAAGGCTAGACGAACAGGTTCCAAATTCCCAATTTGAACATACACAAATAACCCTCGTGCTTCAACCCTTGCAAGATTTCCGGCCAATGGCAAGCGGACAGTTTGTTCCTCCCAAATTGCACCCAATTGCGGCCCGATGTCGTAAGGTAATAGATTGACCGTAGATCCGGTATCCAGCAGGGCATTCGCAGAAACAGAAAGGCCTGCATGACTCAGAGTGATGGGAATCGTGGGTAATGCTTCATCGTCGGAAAGGGGAAATTCGACTGTACTAGGCATGGGTAGATGCCTCTCGGTCATCCTGAATCATATGCATCAGAATATTGGCGGCTTCCGTGGCATCGTAGGGCGACCAAATCGGATACTCTGATGCGGAAAAGATAACCTGTAGTTCAGCATCCGGGATTTGTGCAGCTAGGAGTTTGAAGAGTGATAATTTGTCTGTCTGGCTCAGATTGTTGACCAGAAGAATTAACTCAGTGAGTGACATGGCTTAAACTTCTAGATATACGAGAATAAATTGATCATAAGCGATCTGTGAGGTACGGTCTAACAATCCCGTTGCACACCGACCGTATCAGGTTGGTCGGTGCTGAGTAACAAGAACCACATCATGTGTTGCTACAATTTGATCCCACATCCATAATTCTATCAAGCTAAAATGGAGTGCTATCTAGAAGGAACTTATGATGAAATACAAAATTGTCCTTTATCGTTCTGAAGAAGGAATTACTGTTGGCGTTCCTGCGCTCCCCGGTTGTTGGTCCGAGGGAGATACTGAGGAAGAGGCATTAACCAATATCCAAGATGCAATTCGTGAGTATCTTGCAGCCTTAGAAGAACGCTTGCAAGATGGGGAAATTCGTGAAATTGAAATGCAGGTGTAACTATGCCTAGAATTCCTGGCGTAAATCACCTAGATGCAGTACGAGCCTTGGAGAAGGTAGGCTTTCGGATCATTCGCCAAGGCAAACATATCATCTTGAGTGATGGGGTGCGTCAAGTTGCTCTTCCAAGGCACAATCCAATTAAGGCATTTACAATGGGTGGAATTGTTCAAGATGCTGGTTTGACAGTCGCAGAATTTCGTCAACTATTATGAGTGCGATGCCAAAGGCACTGCGTAGCAGATCGCCTCGCCCGTAGGTTGGATTGACGCAAGGAAACCCAACATCAATCAACTCATAACAGAGTGCGATGCCGAAGGCACTGCGTAGCAGCACGCCGATCTTATAGAGTGTGTTAATGAAGTGAACGCACCTTATCTAATGTTCAAAATCCGTGGGTTACGCTAACGCTAACACAGGCTACATCATATCGATCGCCAAGATTAAGTGATTGCCAAACACACCCTATCAATTCAAAAGAGCGAGATCGTTCAGGTTAACATGGAGAAGGCAGTCAATGGGGCAAGGCTATGACAGTTCGGCAAAGGCGTTACAGCAAAGAGGAGATGGCTCGTCGGGGGAAAGAACTCTACGAGTCTGGCATTCGGCAGCAAGTCGAAGCGGGTAATGAGGGTAAAATTATCGCGATCGACATCGAAACCGGAGATTTTGAGGTTGATGAAACGGTCGTAGCTGCAACCAATCGGCTATTTGAGCGTAACCCTGATGCCCAGCCTTTTGGAATTCGGATTGGACACCCTGCCCTGTATCACTTTGGTTCGCGGAGCTTAAAGAAGAATTCATGATACACGAAGTCTTGTTTGATTTTTACACTGCAACAGTCATTTGGGATGGGCAATATCGCGAGGTTGATATCGCAGCATCAGAGACAGAGCCGTTGCTCGGAATGGCGATGCTCTACGGTTATCGATTGCAGGTGGATAATGTTGAGGGCGGCATCGTTGAGATCAAAGCATTGTGATCCCATTAAGAAGTGCGATCAGAGGATATTACTTTAGATTAGGAAAATCCCCTGAAAAAATCGCTCAAGCTATTTTTGAGATATGATAACTAGGCTACCTCGAAAGATTTACCGAAGGCTCAAACCTTTAAAATTTCCTGTAAGAAACCTAATAAAGCAGCAATTCTCATTTTAAGGTTTCATGACATTAAAACCCTTGCACATAGAGGGGTTAATAATTCTTAACGAATCTCTAGATCGCTGAAACAACGCAAAATCGTTTTAAAATGAGAATTGCTGCCTAATAAAGTATTACTCTTGATGTGACCTAAAACAACCTAATTAGGGATCAAGTGTTTGAGTCCAACACTCCGACTAGAGAGATAATCTATCGAAGGAGTTTACACCATTCCAGCTTCTAACTTACATAAGGCGTATAGCTTTATTGTAACCGTTCAGGGGGGGGATGTCAAGCCGCCAGTGGCATTGACTCTGTGGAAGGACTCTCCTGGGGCAGCAGAGAAGGAGAAGAACTGCCTTTCCTAGAGGCATGGATACTACTCTTTCACAGTAGCCGCTCTTTTCTACGTCTTTTTAGATTATCAGATTTTGTCACCCCCTGAACTAGGGTTGATTCATTGTAGGGTTGATTCATGAATCAACCCTACCCCCTGAACGGTTACTTCAAGGGAGAAAAAGCGATCGGGCTATAATAAAGAAAATTTCATTTTAACTTGAGAAAATTCATTATGACAGCCACTATTGAAGACATTCGGGCAATACTAAAGGAATTGGCCCAATCCCAACAAGAGTTATCCCAATCCCAACAAGAGTTATCCCAAGCTCAACAAAAGTTATCCCAAGCTCAAAAAGAAACGGATAAACAAATCAAGGAAACGGATAAGCAAATTAACAGAGTTAGTAAGCAGATTGGGGAGTTGGGCAATCGTTTAGGAGAGTTTGTCGAGTGGCAAGTGCGTCCTGCGGTGGTGCGTCTGTTTCAGGAGCGGGGCATTGATGTCCATGAGTTTCACCCTGGTATTTCGGTAAAACGGGATAATGAGGGTTTAGAGATTGATCTATTGGTAGTGAATGATACCGATGCCATTTTAGTGGAGGTCAAAAGTAAGTTAACTCAAAGGGATGTGGATGAGCATTTACAACGTTTGGCTAAGTTTAAGCGGTTAATGCCTCGTTTTCGAGATGTAAAGGCTTTGGGAGCGGTGGCAGCGATGATTGTTCCCAATGAGGTGGCGAGTTATGGTTGTCGTCAGGGTTTGTTTGTGTTGGTGCAGTCAGGGGAAAATGTAATAATTTTAAATGATGCGGAGTTTACGCCCCGGGTTTGGTAGGTTTAGCTTTCATTCCACCCCCTCGCTAGGAGAAATGTATCTTAGAATACATTTTACCCACCAAATCCAAGAGAGCCATTTTTGTTAGGATATCCTGAACAGAAATCTGAGGAGATTGGCGATGAAATTGTCGCTTGTTTGAATCGGTGAGAGTGAAGAGATTGAAAATTTAGAGATTTTATTTTTCTCCAAACGTTTAGAGTCTCAAACCCAATTTGAATTACTATTAGAGGAAAATTTAAAAATGACTGAGCCATTAACAGCAGGTTTACTTATCACCTTAGCAGTACAAGAGTTTGTGAAGTCTGGGACGGGGGATTTAGCGAAACGGTTTACGGCTGAAGCTTTGGCTAAGATTCCCATTTTATGGGAAAAAATCAAAACTCGCTTAACAGGAAAATCTCCTAAAGTTGATGAAGCATTGGCTAAGGTTGAGAGGGGTGATAGTAAAGCGGTTGAAACCTTGACTAAAAATTTGGATGTGATTTTGGATGAAGACCCTGATTTTGCGAAAGAGTTAAAGGTTTTAGCGCAGACAATCCAAGCGGGTAAAATTCAGGATAACAGTAGCATGATTCAAAATATCTCTGATAATGCTAAAGGTTGGCAGACAAAAGTTGAGGGGGGAACTGCCTATATTGGAGAGATTCACATTGACCAAGGTCAACAACCTAAAACTTAAATCGAGGCTTATTGTCAATGACTGACCTAATTTCTGAACTTTGCCAATTGACGGCGGAAATCCTGCAAGATAATCCCCAAGCGGATCTCGCTCGATTGGTGGCGTTGGTCAAAACCAACATTGATGCTAATTCACAATTAACTGAGGCAATTCAAGATGATCGTCGGTTAGTTCAGATTAACAAAGGAGATGCAAAGGGGTTTCAAACTTTGGTGACGGGTGGAATTGCCAATATTGGGATTCACTTAAATGATGTTAATCGGGAGACTTTGCAAGAGGTTTTGCGAGAAGCTTTAGAGGATTTATTGAAGTCATTGCAACCTGTAGGTATTCCTGAGAATATTCCCCGTAGTGGTGTGACTAAGTTTGTAGGAAGGGAAGATGAACTTCTTACCCTACATAACCAGTTACAGCAAAATAAGGTGGTGGCGATTTCTGCGATCGCAGGGATGGGAGGTGTCGGGAAGACAGAACTGGCGATTCAGTATGCTGATTTGCATCAAGAAGATTATCAGGGTGGCTTATGTTGGTTATTTGCTAGAGATGTCAATATTGGTATTCAAATTGTTAGTTTTGCTAAGGCAAAAATCGAGCTTAAAATTCCTGATTGGATAGATAAAATTGAGGATCAGGTTTCTTTTTGCTGGCGTAATTGGCGATCAGGGAATGTGTTGATTATTTTGGATGATGTGGTCAATTATCCTATGATTGAACCCTACCTACCGCCGAAAGATTCTCGTTTTAAGGTCTTGATGACTACGCGGTTAAAGTTTGGTTCTCCGATTCAAACAATCCCTTTAGAAGTTTTGAGTTTGGAAAATGCGTTAGAGTTATTAGAATTTATTATTGGCAAGGAACGCATCATTAAAGAGCCAGAAATCGCGGAAACGCTTTGTCGCTGGTTAGAGTTTTTGCCATTAGGATTAGAGTTAGTGGGGCGTTATTTGAATGAGGTTCCAGACTTATCTTTATCTACTTTATTGTTCCGTTTACAGGAAAAAGCGAAAAAACGTCAAGCTCTCAAACATAAGGCTCTAGAAATTGAGGAAGAAACTCGAACTTCTACGGCTAAGTTAGGGGTGGAATCTGCTTTTAATTTGAGTTGGGATTTGTTGGATGAGTCGAGTCAACATTTGGGCAAATTATTAAGTTTGTTTGCTAATGCACCGATTCCTTGGGAGTTAGCAGAACGAGTTGAGCAAAAATATTATTTAATGTATCCTGAAAAAGGCGAGTTTGATCTTGATGAATTAGAATTGGCGAGGGCAAAACTGCTCCGTTTTCATCTCTGCCAAAATATTGATCTACAGACTTATCGTTTACATTCTTTAATTCGAGAGTTTTTTAGAGGCAAATTAGAAGGAGAAGAAGATGTCACAAACATTAGTTAAAGTTAAGCAAGAAACTGACGCTGATCAACTGAAACGAGCTTTTGTTAAGGTAACGGCAGAAGTTGCCCAAGAAATTAAACAAGACTTAACATTAGAAGATCTTGCAAGATTTAAACCGTTAATTGAACACCTCAAAATTACAACAGAGGATTTAAATCAATGGCTAGAAGATGAAGATTTATTTTGGCCTTTTAATGGTTTAAGTAAATTTTATAGAGAACAAGGACTCTATAAAGAGGCAATTCCCTATCTTGAACAGTGTTTAACTATCACTGAACAGCGTTTAGGCAATGAACATCCAACCGTTACCAGTGCTCTTAATAATTTGGGTTCCCTTTATGAATCTCAAGGGAAATATTCAGAAGCGGAACCTCTTTTGGTGCGATCGCTTTCGATTAGGGAGAAGCAACTGGGAACTGACCATCTTGATGTTGCTAACACTCTCAACAGTCTGGCATTAGTTTACGAATCTCAAGGTAAATACAGCGAAGCCGAACCCCTTTATTTGCGCGCACTCTCGATTCAAGAGAAGCAACTGGGAACTGACGATCCTTACGTTGCTGAAACTCTCAATAACTTGGCAGCACTTTATTATTTCCAAGGTAAATACAACGAAGCCGAACCCTTTTATTTACGCGCGATCTCGATTCAGGAGAAGCAACTGGAAGCTGATCATCCCAGACTTGCCATCAGTCTCAATGGTCTAGCAAGCCTTTATAAATCCCAAGGTAAGTACAACGAGGCTGAACCTCTCTTGGTGCGATCGCTTTCGATTAGGGAGAAGCAACTGGGAGTTGACCATCCTTACGTTGCCAATGCTCTTAATAATCTCGGATCACTTTACAAATCCCAAGAGAAATACAGTGAGGCCGAACCCCTCTTACAACAATCGCTCTCGCTCTTAGAACAGAAATTAGGAGCCGATCATCCTAATGTTGCCACTATTCTCAGCAATTTAGCGGGACTTTATGAATTACAAGGGAAATACAACGAAGCCGAACCTCTACTTTTGAGATGCCTTGAAATTGATAAAAAAGCTTTAGGGGAAGAGCATCCTTATTTTGCTTCTAGTCTCAACATTCTGGCATCACTTTATAATTTTCAAGGGAAATACGAAGAAGCCAAACCTCTCTATCTGCGATCTCTTGCTATCTGGGAAAAACAATTAGGAGAAAATCATCCCCACGTTGCCACTAATCTCAACAATCTGGCAGCACTTTATGTATTTCAAGGGAAATATGAAGAAGCGGAGCCTCTCTATCTGCGATCACTGACTATCTGGGAAAAACAATTAGGAGAGAATCATCCTGACGTTGCTCAAAGTCTCAATAATTTAGCAAAACTTTACCAAGCACAAGGACGATACAACGAAGCTGAACCTTTCTACCAAAGAGCCTTAGCGATTTTGATGGCAACAGTAGGCGAAAATCATCCCAATACTCAAAAAGTTCTAGATGGTTTGAAGACACTAAAAGAACAAAGAGCAGCAGATAATGAATAATGAATCTCCTAATTAACTGACAAAAATAAGGTGATAATGATGCAACAGACTTTAGTTAAAGTTAAGCAAGAAACCGAGGCAGACCAACTAAAACGAGCCTTTGTTAAGATAATGATTGAAATTTCTCAAATCATTCCTGAAACACCAACTTTAGAAAATATTGCTATTTTTGAACCTTCTATTGAACACATCAAGGTTGCCACCGATAACTTAATCGAATGGCTGGATGATGAGGATTTAATTTGGCCTTTTGTTGGTTTGGGTCGCTTTTATAAAGGTCAAGGACTCTATCGTGAAGCAAGTCCCTATTTTGAGCAATGTCCTAACCAAATAGAACAACGAATAGGCAATGCACATTCTACCTTAGCCACTGCGCTTAATAATCTGGCAGTACTTTACAGTGACCAAGAGAAATACAAAGAAGCAGAACTCCTTTATCAGCGATCACTAGCTATTAGTGAAAATCAATTAGGATCAGAGCATCCTTCTGTTGCTATTAGCCTCAACAATTTAGCTGAACTTTACTATAGCCAAGAGAAACACGAAGAAGCAGAATCTCTTTATATAAGATCTCTTATAATTTTGGAAAAACAATTAGGAGAAAATCATCCCCACGTTGCCACTAATCTCAACAATCTGGCAGCACTTTATGTATTTCAAGGGAAATACGAAGAAGCGGAACCTCTTTATCAGCGATCTCTATCCATCAAAGAGAATTTATTAGGGATAAATCATCCTGAAATTGCAATAAGCCTCAACAATATCGCTGCATTTTATTATGCCCAAGGGAAATATGAAGAGGCGGAACCTCTCTATCAGCGATCTCTATCTATCAGAGAGAATTTATTAGGAGTAAATCATCCTGACATTGCAATAAGCCTCAACAATCTGGCAGAACTTTATCGTAGTCAAGGAAGATACGAAGAAGCAGAACCTCTTTATCGAAAAGCAATTACTATCACTAATCAAACTTTCGATACAAACCATACCAATACGCAAATAGCTATTACAAATTACTTCTCAATGCTTTCCCAAATTTCTGACAAAAAACTACAGCCAGAATCCTAACACACTACTTTAGCCGAAATAATCCATTATGTTATAATACAAAAACATTACAGAGCCATGCAGTAAATAATGAATATTAAAAGACAACAACGACTCGTAAAAATTTACAAATGATGCGACAACAGCAATCATAGTATTCATTCATTCAATCATTCCAATCATAGTTTAGACTTATAATGTAATAAACCATAACAAAAAGCAGATAATTTAACTATGCAAATTAAAGACATGAACTCCGAAGAATTAAAAGCGTTAATTGAAAACACAATTGACGAAACCTTAGAATCTTACTTTGGTGATCCCGATGAAGGAAAAACCCTTAAAGAAGAAGTGAAACAACGCCTATTAGCAATAAAACAAAGACGCGAAGCAGGAAAGAAAGGAATGACCTCCGCCGAGGTTTATCAACGTTTAGGATTAAAACAAACTCAATTCAAACAACATCATGAATACAACAACTCAAACCATCAAAGTCTATAACGAAATTATTGAACTAATCGCAAGGGGAACCACCCCCCAATCGGTGATTAACTTTCATCTTTCCGATACCGCTCAAAATCGGCTAGAAGACCTAATTTATAACGCTAAAAATAATGAACTTACCCAAGAGGAAAAACAGGAACTCGATGCTTATTTAATGCTAGAACATATTATGACCCTAGCAAAAGCAAAAGCTCACCAATATCTCAATGGAGCTAACTAAAATGGCTCGACCTTACATTAGTTTAGAATTGCGAAAATTAGTTGCTGAACGTGCCGATTTTCTCTGTGAATATTGCTTAATTTCTGCTTCTGATAGGGTATCTGGCTGTCAGGTGGATCATATCATTAGTTTTAAACATGGGGGAGCAACTTCGGCTGATAATTTGTGCTACGCCTGTATTTTTTGCAATTTACAAAAAGGTACAGATTTAGGCTCAATTAATTGGGAAACTGGAGAACTTGTCCGTTTTTTTAACCCGCGTCGAGACTTGTGGAAAGAACATTTTCAACTTAAAGAAGCTTTTATCCAACCCATTACTGATATTGGTAACGTGACAGCTAGAATTTTAGATTTCAATAACAAAGAACGCTTACAAGAGCGACAATTATTAATAGAAATTGCTAAATATCCACCTGTTTCTGCAAAACAAAGACTTCTTTAAATTTATTTCATAACCTCTCTCTCCACAAGCATTAGAATTGAAAAAACGACTCTTAGAAGACAATCATCCTGATGTGACACTTTCCCTCAACAATTTGGTGCATTTGTACTATTTTTAGGCAGGTACACAGAAGCAGAACCCCTCTATTTACAAGCTTTAGCAATTGCCGAGCAAGCTTTAGGGGAGAATCATCCTAATACAAAAACGTTTCGTAATAATTTACAAATAATGCGACTACAGCAAAAATTTACTTCTTTAACTTGGTTGCGGTGGATTATAGTTATTCCTATAGTTATTCTATGGATGCCGTTTTATTTGCTATGGATGCTCACTCGGTGGCTAGTGCGTCGCTTTATTAGGTAAAGAGTCTTAACTGTAATTTATGTGATTATGGGATGGACTATGATTGATTATTGATGAAAGCCTGCTGAATGCAACACAATCATAGTATTCATTCAATCATTCAAATAATAGCTCCCGTAGGATGGGTTATTAACCCATCCGATAATACAACAATATAAAATAATACAATCACCTTCAATCAACCAAACAATCATGACTACACTCAAAGATATTGAATCCGCGATTCTCCAGTTGCCTGACGAAGAAATCCATCAATTATCAGCTTGGTTACAAGACTATCTTGATGATAGTTGGGACAAACAGATAAAAAACGATCTCGAATCAGGGAAACTCGATCGACTATTACAAAAAGTCAACAATGATATCAGTAACAATCAAGTTAAGCCTTTAGATGAAATCCTTAACAACTCCTGATTTTTGGCAATGTTATGCCAACTTACCTCCCTACATTAAGCAACAGGCAAAAAAAGCCTATCGTCTCTGGATTAGTAATGTTTTCCATCGATCATTACATTTCAAGAAAGTAGGGAAAAATGTCTGGTCAGTCCGAATAACTGAGAATTATAGAGCTTTAGCATTGAAAAAAGGTGAAGATTATTACTGGTTTTGGATTGGTTCTCATGATGAGTATGAAGAGTTAATTAAATAGAAGGAGAAAATTAACCATGCTAGATCCTAAAGAATTTCGCAATATTATCCACCAATATTTATTTTACTGAAGTTACCTCACAGGAATTTCTGGCAAATCAAAAAAAATACTGTCCAGAAATTTTTGAAGGCGATAACTATCCCAATATCACTGAAAATCTTAATAATTTAGCAAAACTCTACCACTCTCAAGGAAGGTACGCGGAAGCTGAACCACTCTACCAGCAAGCTTTAGACATAGCCGAGCAAGCTTTAGGGGAGAATCATCCTGCTACTGTTAAGATTCGGGAAAACTTACAAACGCTGCGACAACAGCAACATCCATCGTCTTAACTGTGATCAATTTGACCATGGGATGGACTATAATTGATCATTGATGAAGACTTGCTGAATACAACACAATCATAGTATTCATTCAATCATTCAAATAACAGTTTAGACTTATTATGGGATTATGGGATGGACTATATTGTTAATATTGTTTTGCAGTACAAAAAGGTAATAAAAAATCATGGACAAACAACTATTACTCAATAAAATTAAACAAGCAGTACAAGCGATCGAACCACAAGCGCAAATATTTCTTTATGGTTCACGGGCGCGAAACGATGCTCAACCAGACTCTGATTGGGATATATTAGTATTAGTTGATGGGATCACTAACCCTACTCGCACATCTCAAATCCGTCGTCAAATTTATGAAATCGAATGGGAAACAGAAGAAGTTATTTGTACCATTGTTCGCAGCAAAAATCAATGGGAACATCCCTTATTACAAACTACTCCTTTCTGGCAATCAGTTAACAAAGAAGCTATTATGCTATGAGTAAAAATTCCCCTCACGATCAACTAATTAGGTATCGTTTAAATCGTGCAGAGGAAGCTTATCAAGATGCTTGTTCTCTTGCTGATGGTGCAAGATGGAATAGTTGTATCAATCGTCTGTACTATAGTTGCTTTTATGCTGTTACGGCTTTACTTGCTTATGATAATCTCTCATCTCCAAAACATACAGGTGTCCGTAGTCTCTTCAACAAAAACTACATCCGTAGCGAAATTATTTCAAAAGACTTTGGTGCAGTTTATAACGAATTGTTTGAATACCGTCTCGAAGCAGATTATACAGACTTTGCAGATTTTGATGAATTACAAGTTCTTCCTTTTATTGCAAAAGTGAGAGATTTTTTAAATATAATTTCAGATCTGCTTCCTACTGATTAAATGACAAAAGTATTGTATGGCAATACATTAAGTAAAGAGCATCTCAATACACAAATGATTCGTAATAATTTACAAATGATGCGACAGTCACATCCATCGTCTTAACTGTGATTGATGGGATTATGGGATGGACTATAATTGATCATTGATGAAGACTTGCTGAATACAACACAATCATAGTATTCATTCAATCATTCAAATAACAGTTTAGACTTATTATGGGATTACCGTAGGTGCTTCTCATCGATGCCTCTTAGATTACCAGATTTTGTCCCCCCCGAACGGTGACAATTTATCAGCGTTTTCTCCTTGTTTGTCGCCGGTGATGCCATTGACTGAGGAGACGATAACTAACAAAATAAGTGATAATGCTCGCCAACAGACCTGTAATCAAACTGCCAAAAAATAGCGTTAATAAAAATTCACCGCTCAAACTTGCCCAATTTTCCGCCCAACTTTGGTTAGAGGCAAAAATACGACTATCGATCGCTTGATTTCCTTGACCTAAAAACAATTCTCCCAATTTATAATTAAACAAAAACAGGGGAATATAGGTAAAAGGATTACTCACCCAAGTGGCTGCCGCTGCCGCAATTTTATTGCCCCGCACACAGAAAGCTAAAAAAATCGCAATAATGATCTGTAATCCCATCCAAGGAAAAGCCCCAGAAAACACCCCCACCGCTAACCCGCGAGCGATTTCGATCGGATGTCCCTGCAATCGCACCAAGCGAATCCACCAGTAGCGACAGGAGCGCGTCAGACGATTAATTAGGTTATTCCCTTTATTTTTCGCTTTTAATGACCGTGAGCGCATATTTTCGGGCATAAATGCTGACAAAATTGATCCTGACTTCAATTTTAGCAAGGAGTGATTCAGAGATGTTGAACACAGGGGATACGATCGCCGCCATCGCTACGGCGATCGTTCCAGAACAGGGTAGCATCGGTATTGTCCGTTTATCCGGTAGTCAGGCAGTGGCGATCGCTCGTCGGCTTTTCCATACCCGCAATCGTCAAAAATGGCAAAGTCATCGTCTTCTCTACGGTTATATCCGGCATCCCCAAAGTCAGGCAATTATCGATGAAGCTTTGCTGTTGCTCATGTTAGCGCCCCGCTCTTTCACCCGCGAGGATGTGGTGGAATTTCACTGTCATGGCGGCATTATGCCCGTACAACAGGTGTTACAGTTATGTCTAGAAAATGGGGCGCGTTTGGCCCAAGCGGGGGAATTTAGCCTGCGTGCCTTTCTTAACGGCAGAATTGACCTAACTCAAGCCGAAAGCGTCGTCGATCTCGTTGGGGCGCGTTCTCCCCAAGCGGCACAATTTGCCCTCGCTGGTTTACAGGGAAAACTCGCGCAACCGATTCGGCATTTGCGTGCCACCTGTCTCGATATTTTGGCCGAAATTGAGGCCCGTATTGACTTTGAAGAGGATTTACCGCCCTTGGATCACGAGGCGGTTCTCCATAGCATAGAACAGGTTTTTTGTCAAGTAAATTTAATTTTAGCCACCGCCGAGCGCGGGGAATTGCTGCGTAGTGGTCTGAAAGTGGCGATCGTGGGACGGCCGAATGTGGGTAAATCCAGTTTGTTAAATGCTTGGAGTCGGAGCGATCGAGCGATTGTCACCGATTTACCTGGCACTACCCGCGATATCGTCGAATCTCAGCTAGTTGTGGCGGGAATCCCCGTACAAGTCCTCGATACGGCTGGAATTCGCTCGGCCAGCGATCGAGTCGAACAAATTGGGGTGGAACGTTCCCGCCAAACGGCCCGGTCTGCTGATTTAGTTCTCTTAACCGTTTCGGCAGAGTCCGGATGGACCGAAGAGGACGAGGAAATTTATCGCTCTGTCAGCGATCGCCGATTAATTTTAGTGATTAATAAAATTGATTTAGCTCATCCCGAAACGGTAATTTATCCAGCAGAAATTGAGCGAGTTGTCAAGCTTTCCGCCGCCCAAAATCAGGGTATTGAAGAGTTAGAAAAAACTATTATTAATGCTGTCCAAAATCAAGAAATACAGGCGGCAAATTTGGATTTAGCCATTAATCAACGACAGGCGGCCGCTTTAACTAGGGCGAAAATTGCTTTGCAACAGGTCAAAAACACAATTGACCAAAATTTGCCTTTTGATTTTTGGTCGATCGATCTGCGTACTGCCATTCAATCCTTAGGAGAAATTACCGGCGAAGAAGTGACTGAATCGGTACTTGATCGCATTTTTAGCCGTTTTTGTATTGGTAAATAAGCAATGAGGAAATCTGGTCAACTGTGTTGGGTTAACTGTAGTTTTGTTGAGGATTGTATAACTCAGATATTACTGGAAAAAAAGACTTTCCAAGCGGCCGTAATAATGGCACTTCCCAAAAGGATAATCAATGTCCAGACCTGATTTTTTTGGGTTCCTTCCACTGATTTTAGCCGATTGTCGATGCCTTCAATTTTCCCGTCTAAAACTTTAATATCCCCTTTGATATCTGCTTGTCCTATCTCAAGTTTTGTTAAGCGATTATCTAATCGATCAAACCGTTCATCAATCTTATCGAATTTCTGGCTAACTTCCTTGATACTGTCTTTAATTTCTTTAAGGACGACATCCAGGGAATAAGTAACAGTTTCGTTAGACATTTGGTAAACTCCTATACTGCATCTGGTTAGAATATAATTTTATCTTAGTCTAGGCTTTAAAAAAATTTTCTTTCAGGAGCGGTTAACTGTAGTTTTGTTGAGGATTGGAGAACTCAGATATTGCCAGAAAAAAAGACTTTCCAAGCGGCCGTAATAATGGCACTTCCCAAAAGGATAATCAATGTCCAGACCTGATTTTTTTGGGTTCCTTCCACTGATTTTAGCCGATTGTCGATGCCTTCGATTTTCCCGTCTAAAACTTTAATATCCCCTTTGAGATCGGCTATTCCTATTTCTACTTTGGTCAAGCGCTCATCAATCTTATCGAATTTTTGACTAACTTCCTTGATACTGTCTTTAATTTCTTTAAGGACAGCTTCTAGGGAATAAGTAACAGTTTCGTTAGACATTTGGTAAACTCCTATACTGCATCTGGTTGGATATAATTTTATCTCAAGTCTAGGCTTTAAGAAAATTTTCTTTCAGGAGCGGTTAACTGTAGTCTTGTTG
>NZ_JADBTB010000065.1:0-48563 GCF_020246405.1 Microcystis sp. M083S1 | reverse complement strand
TTCCTGCAAGTTTTTGCAGTTCTAGCAGGTTTTTGTCTTCTTCTTCACTTAAATCAATTTTTAGAGGGGCTGGCAAGGTTTTATTCCTCCTCCACAAAGGGTTCTCTGCTATTTTATAAGTTTTTTCGCCTACCTACTTAACTGATTACTGTTCACTGATAACTGACCCCCCCCTGATTCCTCAACCCCGATCGCTACCTGCTGTTAGAATAGAGAATTGCGGTCAGACTGACGATAAAATTGAGAAGCTAAATCCTTGATTCTTAATAGTTGTTGAGAAACTTTCCGCCTACTATCGAAATTGTCCGATAATATGGGCAACAGCGAGTTAGTCTATTCAGTCTGTTAAAATTGACCCCCGTTGGTCGTATTCGCGCACTGTCTAACCTTTATGATGAGGATCAGTTAATATGGAATCAATGCAACCGACCGAGACCAAAAATCCGATTAGAACAGATTTACCCGGCTCTCTGAGCAAACCCAGCAGCAGCACCGAACAGATTTGGTCTGAATATGTAGAACCCGTTTGGGATTCGGTGATGTCCTATCTGGCTAACGTCCCCGATTATATCGGTAGTTTCTTCTCTGGATACAAAAAACCTTTAATCGTTCTGGGGGCAATTTTAGCGAGTTTTGTCACCGTGAAAGTTACCCTTGCGGTTTTAGATGCGATCGATGATATTCCCCTCCTTGCTCCTATCCTACAATTAGTTGGGATCGTTTATACTGGTTGGTTTGTCTGGCGCTATCTGCTCAAGGATGAAAATCGTCGCGAGTTATTAGCCGAAATTGATGCACTAAAAGCGCAAGTTTTTGGCAGTCACAATAACACTTTATAGATAGAATCAAGCATAAAAAACAAAGGAGTTGAGTGTTTCCGCTCAACTCCTTTGTTTTTGCACAACAGCTTACACTATAGCGTTTTTCAGTCTAGTGAGGTACAAAAGTTATGGGTTTTAGGCAAAAGGCAAGAGGCAAAAAGCAATAGGGAGAATAAATAATCAGTTTTTAATAACCAGATTTAATAGAGTTCTTGCATAATTAATTTTTGAAAGGGCAAAAATGAGAAAAATAGGCATAAAATTGCCTAAAATCCCTAAATAGAGCATTTAATTGATTAATGCTTATTCTTAATTCTCCTGACTCGGAGAATACTGACTCCTAAGGGACTTGCGCTTTGATAATGTACCTTTTGGGCGAACGCAGTTCGCCCCTACATTGTGGACAAAATCCGTTACTGTAGGGGCGCAATGCTTGCGCCCTCCGATCGATCAGGTTTGCTGATCACCCTAAGTAGGGGGAGAGCCTTCGAGATGTTAGGGACTTGCGCTTTGATAATGCGCCATCTGGCTGGTCTGGTTCTTCTACAGAGCGATTTTCTGGCTGGGATATTATTCCTACGCAAGTCCCTAACCCCACCAACAAACTTTTTGCCGCAAACCCTAGCTTAACACCATAGTTCGGGAACCCGTACCGATCGAGCCGTTGTCAGGGGGCCTCGTATTTCGGTAAATTAGCACTCGGAAGGTAAGAGTGCTAATCTGGAAAAGACACTTACCCAAATACAAGACAAACGGAGGATATTCCATGGCTGCAGTCAGCATCAACGTAACAACTGTTAAACCCCTAGGCGATCGAGTTTTCGTTAAAGTTAGCCCCAGCGAAGAAAAAACCGCCGGTGGTATTTTCCTTCCCGATGCCGCGCAAGAAAAACCCCAAATCGGGGAAGTCGTGGCCGCCGGGGCTGGCAAACGCAACGATGACGGTAGCCGCACCCCTGTGGAAGTGGGTGTGGGTGACAAAGTTCTCTACTCCAAATATGCCGGAACCGATATCAAACTTGGTGGCGAAGAATACGTTCTCCTCTCCGAAAAAGACATTCTCGCCGTCGTTTCCTAATCATCTCCCCTTGAAAACCCCTATTTTGCACGAATAACGAGACATTATGGCTAAATCTATTATCTACAACGAAGATGCCCGTCGCGCCTTAGAAAAAGGCATGGATCTTCTGGCCGAAGCGGTGGCCGTCACCCTTGGCCCCAAAGGTCGTAACGTCGTCCTCGAAAAGAAATTTGGCGCACCCCAAATCGTCAATGATGGCATCACCATCGCTAAAGAAATCGAACTGGAAGACCATATCGAGAACACCGGTGTGGCTTTAATTCGCCAAGCCGCCTCAAAAACCAACGATGTAGCGGGTGATGGTACAACTACCGCCACCGTTCTCGCTCACGCTATTGTTAAAGAAGGTTTACGCAACGTCGCCGCCGGTGCTAACCCGATTTCTCTGAAAAAAGGTATCGATAAAGCTGCCGATTTCCTCGTCAGTCAAATCGCCAAACACGCGAAACCCGTAGAAGACTCCAAAGCGATCGCACAAGTGGGCGCAATCTCTGCCGGTAACGATGATGAAGTCGGTCAAATGATCGCCTCGGCCATGGATAAAGTCGGCAAAGAAGGCGTAATTTCCCTAGAAGAAGGGAAATCGATGACCACCGAACTAGAAATCACCGAAGGGATGCGTTTTGACAAAGGTTATATCTCTCCCTACTTTGTCACCGACACCGAGCGCATGGAATGCGTTTTTGAGGATCCTGCTATTCTGATTACCGACAAAAAAATCGGTTTAGTACAGGATTTGGTTCCCATTCTCGAACAAGTTGCCCGTCAAGGTAAACCCCTAGTAATTATCGCCGAAGACATCGAAAAAGAAGCTTTGGCAACCCTAGTGGTTAACCGTCTGCGCGGTGTTCTTAACGTCACTGCGGTGAAAGCTCCTGGATTTGGCGATCGCAGAAAAGCGATGTTAGAAGATATCGCCGTCTTAACCGGTGGTCAAGTCATTAGCGAAGATGCGGGTTTAAAACTGGAAACCACTAAAATTGACAGCTTAGGTACGGCCCGCCGTATCACTATGAACAAAGATACCACCACCATCGTGGCCGAAGGAAACGACGTGGCAGTGAAAACCCGTTGTGAGCAAATTCGCCGTCAAATCGAGGAAACCGATTCTTCCTACGATAAAGAAAAACTGCAAGAACGTCTGGCTAAATTAGCCGGCGGTGTGGCAGTGATTAAAGTCGGTGCCGCTACCGAAACGGAAATGAAAGACCGCAAATTGCGCCTAGAAGACGCGATTAACGCCACTAAAGCAGCCGTAGAAGAAGGTATCGTCCCCGGGGGTGGTACTACTTTAGCTCACCTGGCTCCCCAATTGGAAACCTGGGCCAAAGAAACCCTACACCATGAAGAATTAACCGGTGCTTTAATCGTTTCTCGCGCCATTGCTGCCCCCTTAAAACGGATCGCTGAAAATGCCGGCCAAAACGGTGCAGTTATTGCCGAACGGGTGAAAGAGAAGCCCTTTAATGTCGGTTATAATGCCGCTACCGGTGAGTTCTCCGATATGTTTGAGGCGGGTATCGTTGACCCCGCTAAAGTGACTCGTTCTGCCCTACAAAATGCCGCTTCTATCGCCGGTATGGTTTTAACTACCGAGTGTATTGTGGTGGATAAACCCGAAAAAGAAAAATCCGCTCCTCCCGCCGGCGGTGGTGACTTCGACTATTAATAATTAGTCTGTTTTTTCTTGACTCGATCACTTAAATGCGATCGAGTTTTTTTTGATGAAAAAATATCACTTCGGGTTAATACGGAGTGAAACCCAACCACCGAGGATCTATTACCCTCTCCCTAAAGGAATCGCACTTGGCACGACCAGAAACTGCCCGATGTTGCCTACCACTTTCTAGCCCTTTTGTCAACACCCTATAGAATTAAATATCATACCAGACGATAAATGATAACTATAAATAATCAATGGTCGTACAGAAGAGACGGCTGCTATATAGTTAAGGCAATCTTTCTGAACTTTTTTAGAAATCATGAAAACCTTACCAATTTCTTTGGTGTTAGCGGGAATTAGTAGTTCATTTGTTCTAGCGGGGGGGGTAAACCCTGTCCGCGCGGCGGTTCTGATCGGGAATCTCCCAGAAACGAATGATGATGATAGTAGTGGCATTAGCACCAGCAACGTAAAAGCGCTCGCCTTTACCCTGCCCGCGGGTAACAATTACAGCCTCGACAACGCCATCCTGCGACTCGGTAGCTACGCTACAGGAGAGACTCCCCTCGTCCAGATCCGCAATGATGTCGGGGGTAGCAATCCGGGCAGTACCGTCCTCGCCAGTTTCACCAATCCCACCCCTCAAGGACTGGGAGTCTTTAACTACACCTTCACTCCCACTGGCCCCCTCACGTTTGCCGCCGGTACTAAATACTGGTTATACGTTACCAGCACCAGTGGAGGTCTCGGCTGGAGCGCTTCTATTTCGGGTATAACCCCGACGGGCATCGCCACGTCATCGGGATACCGGTTTAGTAGTGGAGCGAGTTTCTCTAGCAGTACCGTTTTTAACAGTTTCCAGATCAACGCAACCGAGATAACCGGTCCGGTGGCCAGCACTCCCGAACCTGGTGCGATCGCGGCCTTGTCCCTGTTCGGATTGGGTTTACTGGGGGTTAAAGGTCGTCGGAACGAGGGATAAGTTGCCGTAGGTTGATTCATGAATCAACTCTCATAGCTGTAGGTTAGGTTGAACAGAGTGAAACCCAACCACCGAGGATTTAGGTCGGGTTTCGTTGCCTCAACCCGACCTACGAATTTACTCGGCCATATCTACTTTTAGATCGGTGAAATCTTTCTGTAAAGAGTCTAATTTTTCCGTGATATTTGTCAGGATAATTTCTAGGGAATTGGTGACGGGGGATTGACTCATCTGAATTTCGGGGAATATTCGATCGCCTAGTAATATTGTAGGCTGATAATCGTTGCCGTTGCCTCTGGATTGGTAATTCTGCCATCTTTCGGGAGTGATAGAATGCGAAGTATCCCCCGCAACAAGGAATTTAGTTTATGAGTCAATCGGGAGAAACCGTCACCTATTCCCTAGAAGCCATCCTGACGCGGATCGAGGGAAAGATCGATCGAATCGATGATCGCCTGACAAAACTAGAGGTAGGACAGGCAAAATTAATCGAGAAAGTCGAGGGAATGGATAAGCGGTTAGAAAGGCTAGAAAACGAACAATCGGGGCTAGTTAAGGATATATCCGATTTAAAAGGGGCGAAATCGCTGATTATCCCCGTAACCGTCGCGATTATTACCGCCATACTCACGGTTTTCCTTCGCTCTTTACCCTCTCCCTAGACGAATCGCGCCCGGCCTAGAAATTGCCAAGTCTAGCGGAACGAGCGCCATCTGGCGGGGGTTAGGGAGATGGGCAGAAATTCCTTTTCCATTCGCCCGCAGGTAAGCTGTTGACTATCTAGGGTCTGCTAAATAAATCTAAAAACCTTGTTGGATAAGGCTTTTAGACTTTTTTTCCCTGAAAAAGTGCCTACCATTGGAGTGATTGGGGGGAAAATTTAGGGATTTTTTCCCTGAAAATTAGGTAATTGACCACGGCTCGACTGAGCTTCGCCGAACGTCCTGAAAATGGGTAAAACCCCACACCCCACACCCCACACCCCACACCCTGCCCCCACGAAAAACTTTTTCAGCAGCCCCTATCTATACCAGGATTTCGGCAAAACATGAAAATTATCGCCTACACCTATACCAATCCCCTGCTCGATAGTCCCCCCGATGCCTCGATTTGGGCCTATTCTCCCGAACAAGTGTATCAGGATTTTGGCGATCGCTCACAACGGCAGCAACTGCTCCGCGATTGTCAAGAGACTCCCCCCCGACTGCTGATCCTGCGTCGCCTAGCAGAATTGGGAGACAATGGCACAGAAGTTAGCAAAATTTTACAATCCTTAGAAGCCCTCGACATAGATATAATTGCCCTAGAAGACCCAGATTATAAGCTGAATTTTGCCAAGATTCTGCAAGAAATATCAAAAAACGAACTAAGTAATCGTTTAAAAGTAGGTCACGCTCACAATCGTCTGCAAGCTTTACCTCCCCCCGGAAAAGCACCCTACGGTTATCGTCGTGGCAAGGAGCGTTATATACTCGATCGCAGTACCGCGCCGGTAGTCAAAGACTTTTTTGATCGCTTTTTGATTTCCGCTTCCCTGCGTTCCACGGTGCGCTATCTAGAAAAACGCTACGGTAAGAAGATATCGGTAGCTACTGCCCATAAATGGCTGACTAATCCCGTTTATCGCGGCGATTTGTGCTATCTCGGTCAAGATATTATCCCCGATACCCACACCCCGATTATCTCCCGGGAAGAAGCGGCCCAGATCGATCGCATCCTGAGAAATAATCGCAAATTACCCCCCCGCAGTGCCAGCGCCCCGCGTTCCTTAGCGGGTTTAGTCGTCTGTAGTCAATGTCAATCGGGGATGACGATTACCAAAGTGACAGCGCGAGGAAAGGGCCTAGAATACCTCTATTTGCGACCTTTGCAATGTCCCCGGACAAAAAAATGTTCGGCGATCGCTTATGAAAAAATTCTCAATAGCACAATCGAGCGCATTTGTCAAGACCTACCACCGACGATCGCTCAGATATCTTTACCGGATTTAGAGGGGATCAAACGGGGAATGAGCGAGGAAATAGGACAAAAAAACGATATTTTGTCCCAATTGCCCTCCCTAGAAGCGGCGGGAATTTTAGATCAAGAAACGGCTAATCTACGGGCCTATAAACTGAAAAACGAGATCGCGCAGATTCAAGGACGTTTAGACCAATTACCCCCCGATAACCTGACCATTATCGCTCGTGCCGTTGCTTTTCCGCAATTTTGGCGAGATTTATCGGAAATCGAGCGCCGTTTTTATTTTCGCGAGTTTATCCGTCGCATCGAAATCGAGAGGGAAACGGCTAATAATTGGCATTTACGTTTAATATTCGTTTTTTAAGAGTCTCGGACAATCTTAAAGTTAGCTAAAAATTGAGGAATGTTTGAGCGATCAATGCTAAGAAAAAGGCAAACAGCGATCGATCTCAACTATGAGCAATAACAAAAGATTAACTAGGTATAAAAAAGGGCGAAAATCCTCCCAGACAAAACCCCACCTTTATGATTATCACTATAATCAACCCGGGACGATGCCGGGGTTAATCACCATCGATGAAAATGCCGTTGCTACCGAGATATTTTTAATTAATTATAATTCTCAAAAAGCCACTATAGTTAATAATCTTTTACCTCAAGACTGTCTTAAATATTTATCCGATGATTCCATCTCTTGGGTTGATATCGTCGGTTTGGGTAATGAAGATAAACTGCAAGAGTTGGGAGAAATTTTTCATTTACATCCCTTAACTCTTGAGGATATAGTCAGTATTCCCCAAAGACCAAAAGTGGAAGAATGCGAGAATTATCTTTTAATTATAGTGCCAATGGCCATCCTGATCGATCATCAGGGTTTTTTGTTAGAACAAATCAGTTTAATAGTCGGGAAGAATTATATTTTAACTGTGCAGGAAGAAGGACAATACGATTCTTTGGAAGGAGTCAGGGAAAGAATCCGTTTAAATAAAGGTTCCATCCGGCAGCAAAAATCGGGTTATTTAGCCTACTCGATTTGGGATGCCATTATTGACGGTTATTTTCCTGTTTTAGAGTCCTACGGAGAAAGAATCGAGGAGTTAGAAAACGAAATTTTAGCTAGTCCCACGGAACAGACTTTATCAAAAATTTACCAAATACGTCAGGAATTACTCTCCCTGCGACGAGCAATTTGGCCGCAAAGAGACACCCTCAATGCTCTTTTACGCGATGAGTATATTGTCATCGATACAACCATTAAACCCTATCTAAGAGACTGTTATGACCATGTGGTACAAATCCTCGATGTTATCGAAAATTACCGGGAATTTGCCAATGGTTTAATGGATTTTTACCTATCTTCCGTGAGTAATAAAATGAACGAGATTATGAAAACTTTAACGGTAATCTCGACGATTTTTATCCCGCTCACCTTCATTGTCGGTATTTATGGCATGAACTTTAATACTGATAAATCCCCTTATAATATGCCCGAATTAGAATGGTATTGGGGCTATGTATTCGTCTGGGTGTTGATGCTAACCGTTGCTTTCAGTTTAATCATTTTCTTTTGGCGACGCGGCTGGTTTAAGAACCTATCGACAGTGAAGAAAAGATAAACTGTTAAGCAGATTAGACAGACTGGATTACCTTGCCGGCATCTAGCAAGAGAAAATGGCTATCACAGAGAAATTAATAATTTAGTGTCTGCGGTATTTTTTAACACTTTCAGTTGATGGCTTCTAATTTTGTCCAACCAACTATAGTGCTGGTTGTGACATTGATAGACGATATCGATGTCACCAATCTCTAACTTAACCTGAGCCAAGTAGTTTTCTAGTTCGCTAATTTTCATAACCAATCTCGCTTGCGCTGAAGGACATCAACCCTAAACCAAGAATTATCCCTAAAGGATAGGGGTGACTACAGTTACTATTATAGGCCGATCATAATTCTTAAAAAAGTTCTTATCTAACAAAGTTAGCTAATGTCAGGGTTAGATGATATCGGCGAAGTTTCTTTCTAGTCGTCTAGGGGTCAGCGCCATGACTAGGTAAAAAAGCTTATTTACCCATAATCGCGCCAAGTCAATTGAGCAAGCGGTCGATAAAATTTCCTTATTATCGATTTTAGACGAGTTACTGAAATTGGCACTAACCGTTAATTATTTTGAGGAGTTTCAGCAATTTTTTGAACAATGGTCTCAATAATTTTCTGGATTAAATGAACCAAACAGAGGAAAAATGAACGAATCATTGATGATATTCAATCCGCCAGGCTACGATCGAATTATCTTAATCTGTAAGGGGAAGTTGCCAAAAAGGAGACAATTGTGCGACGGGGAAGACATAAAATTTTCATCGGGATGGCCCCGGGGGTCGGGAAAACCTACAAGATGCTGGAGGAGGGCCATAGCCTCAGAAAGCAGGGAACTGACGTGGTGATTGGACTGCTGGAAACCCACGGCCGGAAAGAGACCGCCGCAAAAGCCGAGGGGTTGGAAATCGTACCGAGAAAAATCCTAGAGAAAGAGGGAGTCACTCTCTCGGAAATGGATACAGAAGCGATTATCGCCCGCTCACCGCAGCTGTGTCTGATCGATGAATTAGCCCACACGAATGCACCAGGTTCGGAGCGAGAGAAACGTTTTCAGGACGTGGAGATAATTTTATCTCAGGGAATCGATGTTTACTCGACCGTGAATATCCAGCATATTGAGAGTTTAAACGATCTGGTTGCCCGAATCACTGGGGTGGTGGTGCGAGAGCGAATACCCGATCGAATTTTGGAGGAAGCTGATGAAGTGATCGTGGTAGATGTTACCGCCGAAACCCTAGAAGAAAGATTATTAGCGGGAAAAATCTACGCTCCCGAAAAGATCGAACAATCTTTAAATAATTTCTTTCAACGGCGCAATTTAATCGCCCTCCGGGAACTGGCCTTGCGCGAAGTGGCCGATACAGTAGAAGAAGAAGCGAGTAATTCCACAAAATTTATCGGTCAATCCTGTCCCGTTCACGAACGGGTATTAGTCTGTATTTCCACCTATCCCAACTCTTTACGATTATTACGTCGGGGAGCGCGGATAGCGGGGTATATGAACGCGGAATTTTTCGTGATTTTCGTCGATAAACCCGAGCGCTTTCTCACGAAAGAGGAGGCTTTACATATCGAAACCTGCGAACGTTTATGTCGGGAATTCGAGGGGAAATTCTTACGGGTTAAAAGCTATCAGGTGGCGGCAGCGATCGCCGAAGTGGCCGAACGGGAACGGATCACCCAGATTGTGATCGGGGAGAGCCTTCAATCGCGCTGGAAGAATTTCATCAAAGGTTCTTTCACCCAAAAACTCATGCGCCTGATCTGGCAGAAAAATATCGATCTTCACATCATCGCCACCGATCCAAAAGTATCAATTAAAGACGCGCGAGGCAAGGGGGTGAAAAGGTGACTACCTGACTTGAAAGAGGGTGTAGGGTGTAAGGTGTGGGGTGTGGGGTGTGGGGTGTAGGGTGTAGGGTGTGGGGTGTAGGGTGTAGGGTGTAGGGAAGGAAACCTCGGGACTTTCTCCCACTTCCCAATTCATAATTCATAATTCCCAATTCATAATTCATAATTCATAATTCCCACTTCCCCTCTCAAATCAGCAACGCCCTCTGGGATGATATTCTAGGAGTTAATCTTTAATGCAAATCCGTTGTCACTTAAGGGAGTTAACTCATGCAGGTAAATAATCTCGGCTTTATCGCTAGTATTCTATTCGTCCTAGTACCCACTGTTTTCCTCTTGATTCTGTTTATCCAAACCAGAGAGGAAACCGAGGGTTAAATTCCTTTTTTATCTCTCAATCCAAGCTTTTGGGGGGTTCTACCCCCCAAACCCCCCGTTGGGGGCGTGGCGCCGCCCCCAAACCCCCCGCGCATTAGTTTTTCGGTGGGATGCTTACACGCAGCTGCCAATACATCTGTCATAATTTAACAGTCACTCCCCTTGCAGAAGTGCCTCTCCTGATATGTAGCCTATACTCAGCGGATTTAGTATAACCTATCGGTGAAACCGGAGATTTTCTATCCGAATGCTTCGCCCGTACTTTTTGCCGCAAACCCTATTTAGTATTACAATCGATCGGATTTGGCAGATCTGAGTTTTTGTCCCTTTTGAGTTTGTCGATTTCTCGTTGATTGGCTTTTGGGTCAGCAGCCACCCATAATTGTTTATCTTTATCCCACTTGGCCTGTGTGTGTATTGCTCTTTCCCAAAAGCAGGCCGATTTAATTTGTTCTGGATGAAGATCCCTGGCTCCGAAGAGGATGGCTCTGTTGAGGTAGGCTCCGTCGAGGTAGGCTCCGTCAAGGTAGGCTAGGTTGAGGTCGGCTCCCTTGAGCTTGGCTCCGTTGAGGTTGGCTCCGTCAAGGTAGGCTAGGTTGAGGTTGGCTCCGTTGGGGTTGGCTCGGTTGAGGTAGGCTCGGTTGAGTTGGGCTCCTTCGAGCTTGGCTCCGTTGAGGTTGGCTCGGTTGAGGTAGGCTCCCTTGAGGTCGGCTCGGTTGAGGTCGGCTCCGTTGAGTCGGGCTCCTTCGAGCTTGGCGAACCCGAGGCTGGCTCGGTTGAGGTTGGCTTCTTTGAGGTAGGCTCCCTTGAGGTTGGCTACGTTGAGGTAGGCTCGGTTGAGGTTAGCTCGGTTGAGGTTGGCTCCGTTGAGGTTGGCTCCACTCAAATTTGTCCGACTTAAATCAAGAATTTTAATTTTATTAGAGTCAGTTGTTTCAGCCAAATTATCCCCTTTACGCCGCCCGATTACCGTTAAAGCGGCCTGAACTGGAATACTCACGGAAGGGAGCTTTTCTAGGGCCTTCTGTCTTTCCTCTGGCTCCAGTTGTTCAATATTCGAGGGAATGGGGGAATTTTTACGAATGTAGGAAGTCAGCACTTCCATAATTGTCCATTGATCCTTGGGAGAATCTTTGGCAATTCGCTCTAGGGAATAAATGCCGCCAATTACCACCTCCTCTTTAGTATTACCGATTTGCTCGACAGCTTTCGAGAAGCGCTCGGTAATCAGACGTTCCTGAATCAGTTGCCTTTCCGCTTGAGAATTGAGATAATTGAGAAAAAGTCCAATTCCTGCCAAAAGGGTAGCAATTAATCCCAGGGCAGAAATAATCGTTTTGACCACCTCAATGGCAAAGGTGCGGCTGTCTTTGTCTTCACGGGCAAAAAGCCCCGGTATTTGCTGAAATAGCCAGAAGGGAAAGATTAGCAGTTTCCAAGCAACTCTGACAAGAGACTGGAGCGATAGCAACAATCTTTTAATTAGCCTTTTTCCCCCGCGATAGGGCATCTTTAGATTCCAAGCAAAAATCGCTCTGGGATGTTGGCTAAAATATTCTTTCGCTTGCTGCCAGTCATCTATCTCATTGCCTTCTTTACCCGATGCCAGCCGTTTTTGATAAAACTCGTGAGCCTTGATCTGGTGCAATTCTAAAGGAATTCGTGGTGATTTTTTCGGAACCATGCAGCGTTTTCCCCGCCAATAGATGGATTTTGCCAAGAAACTGAG
The DNA here is from genome assembly GCF_020246405.1 of Microcystis sp. M083S1. Taxonomy (NCBI): domain Bacteria; kingdom Bacillati; phylum Cyanobacteriota; class Cyanophyceae; order Chroococcales; family Microcystaceae; genus Microcystis; species Microcystis sp. M083S1. The sequence goes on along the minus strand of NZ_JADBTB010000065.1, from coordinate 36,500 downwards.
GGACTGACAAAACTGTTTTCGAGGTTGGTTGAAAAGAAGTAAGTAGGTAGGCGTTAAAAGTTGTCAGATGCCCCCCTTATTAAGGGGGGATTAAAGGGGGGACTAAGGGGGGATCGGCACCCCCCTTATCAAGGGGGGCAGGGGGGATCGAACCTAAAATCCATTTTTAATTTAATTATAACCAGCTACTTACAATCCAACCATTAAAGTTTATCTGTTAATCGAGTAATCGGCTCTCTCGGCTGCTGTGTGATCAACAGGATCGATCATCGAGATTGTCGGTATAGACTAGAGCCTAACGTCAACCTTTGATCAAGCTGTTGCGATACAATCCAGCAAGGACAAGAGAGCCTGTTTAGAGAATCGATCGCTTTAAGTGGTGTACTCGGCGTTAATTTTGACGTAATCGTAACTAAGATCGCAACCCCAGGCCGTACCTGTTCCTGAACCGTTACCGATACAGATAGACATTAAAACGGTATCTTCTCGTAAATAAGCCCCGCTTGCTGCCGCTTTCAGGTAATTACTGGCACTAGCTCGATCGAACGCCAGAGGTTGGCCATTTTCCATCATCACGAAGTCGCCTAACTTAATTTGTAGATCTTCTTGATGGAAGACTACCCCGGCCCGGCCCGCGGCCGCCGCAATTCGTCCCCAGTTGGGATCTCGACCGAAAACCGCCGATTTTACTAAGGAAGAACCGGCAATGGTGCGAGCAATCTGACGAGCGGACTGATCATCGGCCGCCCCCGAAACCCGCACTTCTATTAAACAGGTGGCTCCTTCCCCATCCCGGGCGATCGCTTTAGCCAAGTATTGACAAACTTCCGTTAACATGGCCTCTAACTTTTGGGCATCCCGGCCCATTTCTGTGATCGCCGTGGTGCGCGATTGACCGTTAGCCAAGGCGATCAGACTGTCATTGGTACTGGTGTCCCCATCCACCGTAATCTGATTAAAACTTTTATTAGCCGCCCGACTTAACATATTTTGCCAGAGAACCGTCGATACTGCGGCATCACAGGTAATAAAGGAGAGCATCGTCGCCATATTCGGGTGAATCATCCCCGATCCCTTGGCAATTCCCCCAATTGTGACCGGACGACCATCGATAGTGGTTTGCAAGGCGATCGATTTGGGGACTAGATCCGTGGTCATAATCGCCCGGGCCGTGCTTTCGCCGCCATTTTCCGACAATAAACCCGCTAAGGTCGGTAAAGCGGCGGTTAACGCATCCATGCGAATCCGTTGCCCGATCACTCCCGTAGATGCCAGCAAAATTGCATCGGCGGGAATCCCTAACACTTGGCTCAAGGCGGCGGCACTATCGAGAGCATCTTGCCATCCGGCTTCCCCCGTGGCGGCGTTTGCTTGGCCGGCATTACACAAAATCGCCCTGGCGCTGGCTTTAGTTTGTAGGCGTTGACGGCAATAATCGACGCAAGCGGCCCGCACTTGACTGGTGGTAAAGACTCCTGCGGCGATCGCTTCTGTTTCCGAGACAATTAGGGCTAAATCGGGCAAACCGGACGGTTTTAGCCCCGCGGCCATCCCTGCGGATTTAAATCCTTTTGGGGCCGTGATCCCCCCCTCTATTTCCTGCCAATCGGCCATTTTCTCCCGTCTCCTACTCAAATTCGACAATCGATTATAGCAAGTAAAAAGCCAAAAATTAGCAAAGGGTTTGACCGTTTCGGGTTGGGAAGTGGGGAAAAAAGGCCGACGGCTGATAATTCTGGGCTGCAAATTAGCCTAAAATACGATTAATTGGCCAGAATTTTGGAGAGATAGTTTATGGAACGCGGGTTATTGTGGACACCTTTATTAATTCTATTTATTTGGTTGGCTTGGAGTGGTTGGAATGAATACCAAAAAGTGGAAATCTATCGACAATGGGCGGAAAACTTCGAGCGAGCTAAGTATGATATATATTCTGTCTTAGGTCAAAAAGATAAAATTATCACTTGGGGAAAGCCAACTCGTAAGGGAGTGATTAATTTACAAACTTTTTCCCTAGAGGAGGTCAAAGAAATCCGTTTGTTAGTTAATAATCAAGTGGTGGATTTAGATGCTCTTCCCCCGCAGGGTTCCCCTTTTCTAGAATTTATTTTTAGGGAGCGATCACCTGAAAAAATTCCCTTTACTGAAGTTGAATTGGCTAGTCAGTGGGCGAAATTTTTACAACAACAAATCTTAATTTAATGGCGATAATTTCTAGCGCAATCTTCCTGATCGCAGGATACCGATAACTAACCATAAACCGATAAAACTAGCTGTAGCAAATAATACGGTACTAATAATAGTTAATTGCCGAGATTGGGCGCTGGCTGTGACGATGGCGGCCCCGATAATTAAGGAACCAATAATTACACTAAAAGCTAGTCGATTGGCGGAATTATCTAAACTGCGACGGAGATTATCTAAGTCGCGAATTTTCAGATTAACATTTAAAGTTTCCGAGGTTAAACCATCTAGTAAAACTTCGATTTGACGGGGATATTTCAGGGAAAAAGATTTTAAGTCTAAAACTGTTCTTAGGGCAGTTTGTAGGGGAGTGCTACCGATTAACTGTTGTTCAAGAATATTAGTTAATAGCGGTTTGACTTCTTCCAGGATATTAATATCAGGATTAAATTTTCGGGCAGTTCCTTCTAGATTAGCGAGACTTTTGGCAAATAAACCTAAATTACCCGGGAGTTTAATTCTATTGCGACGGGCAATTTGCAAAAGTTCATAAACCACCTCACTAAAGTTAATTTGATTTAAATTGAGGTTATAATATTTTCGCAACATCCGCTCATAATCCACCTCTAATTGGACTAAAGTAATCGGGACTACTGACTCGGACAGTTTAATAGTTAGTTGACTGCATCTTTTCGCATCTAAGTCAACAATTGCCAATAACAATTCTGTTAAAATTTGTTGAGTTTGTGGGTCTAATCTGCCCACCATACCACAGTCAATTAAAGCTACTCTACCATCGTCAAGATAGAAAATATTACCCGGGTGAGGATCGGCATGAAAGAAGCCATCAATATAAATTTGTTGAAAAAATGACCGAAACAAAATTCTAGTTATTTCGCTTTTTCTTTGGGAAATTGCTTGCTCAGTTGGCGGTCTAGAAACATCGGCCTCTAAAATTTGTTTTCCTTCTAACCATTCTAACACTAATAGCTTGGAATTAGTTAAGTGCCAATAAATTTTAGGAATAACTAACTGTTTTGGTTCTGACCACCGACTCTGGGTTAAATTATAGCGTAATTGGTCAGTATAATGACCTTCTTGAGTGAAATCTAATTCCGCATTGACTGCTTTAATAAACTCCTCTGCTAAGTTAACAACGTCGTAACTTTGACCAAATTCTGTGAGGGCAACTAAATCAGCAATTACCTTAATTAAGGCACTATCTTGGGCGACAATTTTTTCAATCCCCGGACGCAAGACTTTAATCGCTACTTCCTCCCCAGATAATAAAGTTGCCCGATGAATTTGCCCGATCGATCCCGCGGCGATCGGTTGGGGATTAATATATTTAAATACCTGTTCGATCGGTTTTGCTAACTGTTCGGTGATGACTATTTCTATATCTGTCCAAGCAACGGGAGGAACTTGCGCTTGTAGGGCAGTTAAAGCCTCGATATAATTAGCAGGTAGCAGATCGGGACGGGTACTAAGTAACTGTCCCAATTTGACATAAAAAGGCCCCAATTCCACGAGGATTTTTTTGAGAACTTCTGGGGTGGGAATCTGGGGATTTTCTGTTTTTCCTAGGGTTAAAACCCCGCGCATATAGTCCCAACCGTTGCCGAGAACTATCTCCAGGATTTCTTTTTGTCTTTGACTGGTTTGGGGGAGTGAGAACACGGTATTATCAGTTATCAGTGATCAGTTATCAGTTATCAGTGGGTAAGTTAGGTACTTATCGATGGGTGCATCCCACATTTGCAGAAATACCGATAATCAGCAATTATCAGTGACTCTTAAATTATTACAGATATATCAGCAGCTGCGTGTAAGCATCCCACCGAAAAACTAATGCGCAGGGGGTTCGGGGGAGGCGCTTCGTCCCCCGACGGGGGGTTTGGGGGGTAGAACCCCCCAAAAGCTTGGATTGAGCGATAAAACCGAAAGTAACGCCCGATTTTAGTAGGAAGTTTCCCTTAAAAAATCCCAACTTAGTAGATTTACAAAAATGAGATGTACCCCTTATCGATCCTATAACAATTTCTTTAATTTGGGATCGGTTTGTAAGTGCTTGAGAACTTGTTTAATATCTTGGGTACGATCTTTGTGGACAACGAGAGTCGCTTTACCGTCGCGAACAATTACCAGATCTTTTAAACCAATAGTAACGATCACTTCCTCCTCATCACTAGCATAGATAATAGCCCCTTCCGTGTCCAAACTGACATGATTTGCCAGTTCAATATTTTTGCCCTTTGCTTCTAGTAATCTTTCCAGAGAATTCCAATCTCCCAGATCATCCCAACCGAAATTAGCGGGTAAAACGTAAGCGAGTTGGGTTTTTTCCATCAAAGCATAATCGATACTTTTTTTCTCTAAATCCTCATAGGCAGCGATGCCCCGATCGATCAGAGGCTGTAAAATATTATTAGCGTGGGTTTTTAGCTCCTCTAAAACCACTTGTCCTTGAAAGATAAACATTCCGCTATTCCAGCTAAAAAGTCCCGTTTCTAGGAATTTTTCGGCCGTGGTGCGATCGGGTTTTTCCGTAAAACGATTCACTTTATAGACGGGTAAACCATTAAATTCGCCCTGATTTTCTCCCTGTTCGATATAACCGTAACCGGTGGAGGGATAATCGGGTTTAATCCCTAAAGTAACGATCGCTTTTTGGCTGACGGCCAGTTCTACGGCCGCTTTTAAAGTGTTAATATAAGCCTCTTGATCACCAATATAATGATCGGCAGGAAAAAAACCGATCGCCACTTCCTTACCATAACGTTTTGCCACTTCTAAGGTAGCCCAAGTCACAGCCGGGGCCGTATCCTTGCCCACCGGTTCCACTAATAGGTTACTCTCCGGTAAATCGGGCAGTTGTTCGCGGACACCATCAGCGATCGCACTAGCGGTAATTACCCAGAGATTTTCCCAACCTGCCGCTAAAGATAATAGACGATCGGCCGTTGCTTGTAAAAGACTGCGACCACTACCATCAAGACAGAGAAACTGTTTCGGACGCGCTAGACGACTGAGGGGCCAAAAACGTTCCCCTTTACCACCGGCGAGAATGACTGGAACAAGCGACTGATTCATAAAAAATTGACACTTATCGGTTAAGTTGAACCGATTGTATCAGACGGCAGCGAGGGGTGAGCGTTTTCCCGACCCAAAGCTAAAAAGCGGGCAAATAACCCGCTTTCTAGCAAAAATAACCGAAATATTGCGATTAGAAATTCATTTCGGCCGCTTGTACTGTTTCCACTTGTTTTTTCTTAATAACTAAGAGGATTTGGCAGAGCATAATACCACCGAGGAATAAAACTAATCCTTTGATCCGGCCGGGATTTTGTAGGACAACTTCCGTCTCTTTTTGACCAAAACCGCCGACATTGGGGTTACTGGTTAAAAATTGTCCCACTTCGATCGCTTGACCTTCCGAGACGATTAACTCAGGACCTGCGGGAATATTTTCCACCACGGGGCCAGCTTCGGAAGTGATGGTGACTTCATAACCACCGGCTTCGGTTTTGCTGATCTGGCTAATTGTACCTGCGGTAGAAGCTTTGAAAGCGTTATTATTGCTGGGTTCACCGGTGGGGTACACTTGACCGCGACCACGATTGGCCCCTAAATGCACAGCATATTTACCGAAGTGAATACCTTTATTTTGGCTAGGATCGGGGGCCAGGACGGGGAAAACGATTTCTTTGTATTGATCCCCGGGTAAGGGGCCGACGATAACCACGTTATCTTGACCTTCTTTGTAGGATTGGAAATAGACTCCACCGAGTTTTTCCTGCATTTCTTCGGGAATGCGATCGGGGGGGGCGATTTTAAAACCATCCGGTAGCATTAAGACTGCACCGACGTTTAAACCCCCCTTGGATCCGTCGCCTAACACCTGTTGACTGGCGGGATCGTAGGGGATTTTTACCACTGCTTCAAAGACGCTATCGGGTAATACCGAGTGGGGGATTTCAATTTCGGCGGGTTTTTGGGCTAAATGGCAGTTCGCGCAGACAATCCGACCTGTGGCCTCTCTGGGGGTTTCTGGGGCGGTTTGTTGCGCCCAAAAAGGATATGCTTGGGCAGATTGGGGGTTAATGACATCGCTGGTTAGGAGTAGGGAAACGGTAGCGATCGCCACGAGGACGGCTTTCACTAGGGCCTGTCTGTGGACTTGCGGGAAGCTTAAAAAGTTGAATGTTCTCATCTCTATCGGTTGAATAATTCCAAATCTCGTCACATTGAATAATCTAGGACCACCAGGGTTCTTCGCCGGTGCGGAAGTCGGTTTCCGTCCAAGTGGAGAAGACGACTTTATCATTATCGGTGACGTTGGCATGGGCGAGGGCTAAGGATAGAGGCGCTGGACCGCGAACTACTTTTCCTTCGGCATTGTACTGGGAACCGTGGCAAGGACACATGAATTTTTCTTCGCTGGCATTCCAAGGCACCACACAACCTAAGTGGGTACAGACGGCGTTAATTCCGTAGTTGGCCAGGGTTTTGTCCTCTTGGACGACTAAATAGGTGGGGTCGCCTTTTAAGCCTTGGGCTAATGTGCGATCGCCAGCGTTATGGCTGGTCAGAAATTGACTGACAATCACATCATTGCCTAGGGCATCTTTTGCGGTGACACCGCCACCCGTACCACCGGCCGAGGGGGGAATAAAATACTTAACAATCGGATACAAAGCCCCCGCTGCTACTCCGGTAATTGTACCAAAGGTCAACAGGTTCATAAATTGACGACGACCCAAATCGGGAACATCTGTACCGGAAACTTGACTCATTGCTCCTTATCTCCAAATGTAAATTTTTGTAAACTAATTCTCATCTAAGGGCGATTTTGTGCATCTCGATCAAGACGAAAACCCAGAGCTTAAAGAAGGTTTACAAGGGCTGTATTAGATTATTACAGATATTGAGTCACGGACAATTGCCACAGCAAAGCTGCCCCAAATGCGATCGCTGTTTGCTCGCTTTTGCCGAGATGAGAAACCGCGAACATCGAAAGAATCTTAAAAAATTTGATCCAATGGAAAGTTAAGTCCCCATCTACCTTTAACTTAAGTTAAGTAGCCAAGAATACAATGATTTCAAGTCATGCCTACTGGCTGGTACAGGGAAAAGTCTTGCATAAATAGATTACTTAACTCAATTTGTCAAGGCTGGGATTACTTTCAATGCTTGGTATAAAAACTTTTATCCTACTCTCAGAACTGAGATGAGATAAAAGCTACTCAGATTAATATCTCCAAATTTGTTAATTATCTCTATCATCTTTAACTTATGAAATTAGCTGATATTCTCAAAGACTCAAGTTATAAGTTGTCCCAGTTTACGCCGACGGAAATTGAGCAATTAGAGCAGACAATTACGCTGAAAAAGACGAAAAATGGGGAAGCTCCCTATACAATTTGCTTAGTACGGAAAAAAGAGATTAAACTTACCCCAGAAGAAGCGATTAGACAATTATATTTAAGAGTTTTAAGCGATCGCTTAAATTATCCTCTCAGTCGCATTCAGGTGGAGTATGGGGTGAATTTTGGCAGGGAGGTAAAACGAGCAGATATTGCGGTGATGGACAAAGATCGCCTGAACACAGTTTATATTTTGGTAGAGGTAAAGAGTCCGAAGTGGAAGGATGGAAAAGCACAACTACGTTCCTATTGTAATGCCACAGGTTCGCCGATGGCTGTCTGGACGAATGGCGATCAGATTTCCTATTATCAACGCAAAGATCCCAATTATTTTGAAGATATTCCAGATATCCCTAACTCTAATCAAACCCTAGCAGATATTCTCCAGATTAAGTTCACTTTAGATGATTTAATCGCCAAGGATAAGTTAGTCAAAGAAAATAAATCTCTGAAAACGCTAATCGAAGAAATGGAAGATGAGGTGTTAGCAAATGCGGGGGTAGATGTCTTTGAGGAATTATTTAAGCTGATTTTTGCCAAGCTCTATGATGAATGGTATTCTGGGCAAGGAAACCGCCGCAGGACGCGCCTTCTAGAGTTTCGCAATACGGGACAGACGGAAGCCGCCCTCAAGAATAAGATTCAGGATTTGTTTGATAGGGCTAAGAAAAAGTGGCCAGGGATATTTAGTGAGGATGTCAAGATTGGCCTTGCTCCCTCTCATCTATCGGTTTGTGTGTCGTCCTTAGAAAATGTGAAGCTATTTAACTCCAATTTGGATGTAATTGATGAAGCATTTGAGTATTTAATCAATCAAAGCAGTAAAGGGGAAAAAGGACAGTTTTTCACCCCTCGTTATGTGATTGATATGTGTGTAAAAATGCTTAACCCCCAAGAAGATGAATATATGATTGATAGCGCAGCTGGTTCATCGGGTTTTCCAGTACATACGATCTTTCATGTTTGGCGGCAGATTCTAGAGGATGAGGGATTAGAAGTAAGTCATTTATTTTCATTGGAAGAAAAGCCACCCCGTTGTAAGGAATATGTGGAAGAAAAGGTGTTTGCTATTGATTTTGATGAAAAAGCGGTGAGAGTAGCACGAACCCTCAATCTGATTGCTGGAGATGGACAAACAAACGTACTACATTTAAACACTCTAGATTATGAATTATGGGATGAGGTGACGCAACAGGAAGAATGGGATGATGTTTATCATGAAGGTTTCAGACGCTTGAAAAAACTGCGTCCAAAGGGAAGTCCAGACTATAGGGAGTTTCAATTCGATATTTTGATGGCAAATCCACCTTTTGCGGGTGATATCAAAGAACAGCGCATGATTGCTCGTTATGACTTAGCAAAAAAGCCTAACGGTAAATGGGAAACTAAGGTAGGACGCGATATTTTATTTATTGAGCGCAATCTAGACTTTTTGAAACCGGGGGGAAGAATGGCGATAGTTTTACCCCAAGGACGCTTTAATAATTCTTCTGATAAGAATATTCGGGATTTTATTGCCGAAAGATGTCGAATTTTGGCAGTGGTGGGATTACATGGTAATACTTTTAAACCCCATACAGGAACAAAAACCTCGGTGTTATTGGTGCAAAAATGGAATGATGATCCCAAAATAGGCGCGCTTTGTCCTCGTCAGGATGATTATAATATCTTTTTTGCGACGATGCAGAAGTCGGGCAAGGATAATTCTGGAGAAAAAGTTTATGTTAAAGGGTCTGATGATTCGGGGGATTTTCTCTTAGATAAACATAATCATTGGATTGTGGATCATGATCTTTTTAATCATGATGGATTAACGGAAGATGGTATCGCTGAGGCGTTTATTGAGTTTGCTAAAAAGGAGAATTTAAGTTTTTTTGACCTTTCCCCTCTGAGTAAGGGGGGAGCTTTTGATGCGGTTAAATATCAGCAGTTAATGGATAGGTTGGAAATTTCAGAAGTCAGCTTTCAAAAAGTTATGAAAGAAAGCTATTCTTCGAGAATAGACAGTACATTCTTTTATAAGGAGTTTTTACAATCTATTCTTAACAATACAGAATCTTGGTTGCTAAGTAAAATATGTACAATCAGAAGCGGTACAACACCACCAGATAGAGATGAAAATCTAGCAGAAGGAGTAATTTTGTTAAAAACCAATGATATCAGGAATAATGTACTAACAAACAACAATATAGAAAACTATTTTTTTATTGACGAGGTAATTAACACGCGAATGAAAAATACACAGCTTCAAGCGGAAGATATATTAATTAATATTGTTGGTGCTACTACTGATGTTATTGGACGCGTAGCTTTTATATCTGATAATTTTCCAAAGGCTAATATTACACAAGCCATGAGTTTATTAAGAATTAAAGATAAAAACTTGGTTGATCCGTATTATTTATTTGTATTTTTAAGTAGTTTTTACGGAAACCAACAAGTTAGGAGAATTGCCAGACCTACAGGACAATACAACATGAATCTTGTTGAAGTTGGCTCTATAAAGTTGCCTATTATCAATTTTCACTTTCAGAAAAAAATTAAAAATTTGGTTTTTGAATGTGGTGTTTTACTTGAGATGTCTAAAAATATTTATTCTGATGCAGAAAATTTACTATTAACAGAACTTGGTTTAAAAGATTGGCAACCCACCGAAGAAAGCATCGCCGTTAAGAGTTTTTCTGAGTCTTTTTTGTCTTCTGGACGCTTGGATGCTGAGTATTATCAACCGAAATTTTATCAAGTAGAAAATAAAATCAAAGCAAATGGTTTTGTTTTGGTAGAGGATATTTGCTCTCTTGTTAACTATGGTTCTGTTCCCACCAGTCCCTATACGGAAACTGATGAGGGAGTTCCATATATTAAAGGATTAAATCTTAAAAATACCGAGATTATAACTACTCAATTAGACAGAATTATCAACACAGAAAATTTACCTTCAAAAGTTTATACAAAACAAGGTGATATAGTCATATCTCAAATGGGAACTGTCGGTAATTGTGGTGTTGTTGAAGATGAACAAGTTGGTTGGATTTTTGCATCTTTTACCATTAGAATTAGAATCAAAGATCAATCAAAATTTAATCCTTACTTTGTAGCTCTTTATATTGAAAAAGTAGCTAAGGAATATTACTTGATGCGAAATATCGCTCAAGCAAGCGTCAGACAAAATACTGATTTGCCAACTATTAAAAATATGTATATTCCTCTAATTTCTAAAGATACTCAGCTTTCTATAGCTGAAAAAATGCTGAGTGCAAAAAAAACAAAGCAAAAATCAAAACAACTATTAGAAATTGCTAAAATAGGAGTAGAAAAAGCGATAGAAACCGATGAAGAAACGGCAGCCGATTGGATAAACCAACAACTAGAAAGCTTGGGAGTAAACCTAATCTGATGAACACAAAAATAAATCTACCAATGGAACAAATTAAAGGATTTTGTCAAAAGTGGCAAGTCACCGAGTTGGCATTATTTGGTTCAGTTTTACGCGAAGATTTCCGTTCAGATAGCGATATTGATATTTTAATTACCTTTTCCCCAACTGCTAAACGAGGTTTAACCGAAACCCTACAAATGCGCGATGAACTGCAAGCAATTTTTGATCGAAAAGTAGATTTAATTGTGAAAGCAGCACTCAAACGGAGTGATAACTGGCTAAGATGTAAAAACATTTTAGAATCAGCACAGATTATATATGCCTCATTGTAAATGCTATCAGACGTATTTTGCGCTATACTGATGGAAAAATAAATTAACAGAACTTTTAAAAGCGATCGCACCTTTACTCTAAGAGTGCTTTAAAAGCAAAAATCCAAACAACTATTAGAAATTGCTAAAATAGGAGTAGAAAAAGCGATAGAAACCGAGGAAGAAACGGCAACCGCTTGGATAAACCAACAACTAGAAAGCTTGGGAGTCAAACTAATCTGATCAACACAAAAATAGAACTACCCTTGATTTTTACCAGAGGTCTATTTTTAAAGGGGGAGGATGTCAACCCTCACTCCCAGACTCAACAGTATGGCCGACTTCGCTGATCCATTGGGCAATTTCTGCGCGGGATGCGGTGGTTTCTACCGTGACGATTTTATTGGCTACATCCACCGATATTTGGGCTGCTGGTTGCTGATTGTTAATCGCTTTAGTAATGGTATTAGCGCAACCTTCACAGGCAATACTAGGCACTTTTAGGGTAATTGTCATTGTTGTAACTCCAGTAACTTTATAGCTAAAAACTAGCATAAATTGTCAGGGGTAGCTGATTTTTTAAGAGTTTATTTACCATTTCAGCACTGCCGCTTCGATCCCCTGTTCCCGACGCAGTTTACTATCTTTTTCTAGCCATTGAATGACCTGTTTATGGGTTAGTTCTTCTAGGGTTACTCCCGTATCTTCGGCGATTATTTTTAGTAAGCGTAGGGAAGAAATCGTTAAACGAGTCAGGAATTTTTCGGGAGAAGTTAAGAGGGCAGCGTCCACATCTGCGGATTCTTCTGGGGTTAAAAATTGTCTGTTTTCGATCATAGTTTTATTTGGTTTCCATCCAATTGTCACCGGCTTTTATTTCTACCAAGAGAGGGATCGTCAAGGAGACAGCTTCTTCCATAGTAGTCTTGATTTTTGACTCTAGGGATGGCCATTCTTCCCTCGGTACTTCCAAGACTAATTCATCATGGACTTGCAGCAGTAATCTCGCTCGATAATTTTGCAGTACCTCGGCCAATTTTACCATCGCTACTTTAATAATATCAGCACTGGAACCCTGAATGGGCGCATTAGCAGCCGATCTTAATAATTGTGCTTCCTCGTTGTTGAGTTTGAGGCTATCTAAATCGATGTCATGTAAGGACAGTCCCCGCAGTCTTTTTAAGAGGGGATTATCGAAGTTAAAATAACGTCTTCTGCCCAAAATTGTTTCCACATATCCCTGAGCAATTGCTTGTTTTTTGCTATTCTCTAAATACTCAAATACTTGGGCATAACGTTGATGATATTTTTCAATAAATTTTCTGCCCTGTTCTACGGTTAATTTCGATTCACGGGCGAATTTTTGCGCTCCCATGCCATAAATAACTCCGAAGTTAATTGTTTTTCCTAAACTGCGTTCTTCGGGGGTAATTTCCCCTTTATCAAAGAGCAATTGAGCGGTGACTTTATGAACATCTTGATTACTACGATACGCTTCTAATAAAACTGGTTCTTGACTGAGATGAGCGAGAATTCTTAACTCGATTTGTGAGTAGTCCGCTGACACCAATAAGTAACCATCTTCGGGGATAAAAGCTTGACGAATTCGCCTGGAAAATTCACTGCGAATGGGGATATTTTGTAGGTTAGGATTGGAGGATGATAAGCGTCCGGTGCTGGTGATGGTTTGATTAAAATCCGTATGCACTCTTGCGGTTTTTGGTTCGGCTAATTTCGGTAAAGCATCCACATAGGTGGATTTTAATTTAGATAAGGTGCGATGTTCAAGGATATAATCAATTAAGGGATGATCGCCTTGTAGTTTCTCTAAAACACTTTGATCGGTGGAGTAACCTGTTTTAGTTTTTCTGGATTTTTTGCGATTGAGTGCCAATCGATCAAAGAGGATTTCACTTAACTGTTTAGGAGAGCCAAGATTAAAGGTTTCTCCGATGGATTCATAAGCTTTTTTTTCTATGTCTGCCAAGTCTCTTTCTAGTTGCTGGGATAAGTTTTTTAGATAATTGATATTAATTTTTATACCATAATTTTCCATTCGCCACAGCACCATCACTAAGGGAGATTCTATTTCAGAGAATAATTGATATAAAGGGGGAATTTTAGTTAATTCTGCCTGTAATTTTTCTCGAAGTAAATAGGTAGCGTAGGCATCTAATCCGCAGTAGGTAGCAGTAGTGGCAATATCTAAATCAGCGATGGTTTTTCCCGTAGGAATACCGAGACTTTTATAACTAAGGGAAGTGATACCGTCTAAATAGCGATCGCACAAATCTTCGAGATTATGAGTTAGTTCGGGATGGAGGACATAACTAGCCACCATAGTATCAAAAACTAGACCTTTAACGGTAATTCCTTGATGATAAAAAACATCAATATCAAATTTCGCATTCTGGAAGACTTTCGGATAATTATCACTGGCTAAAATTGGGCGTAATTTTTCGAGAACTATCTCTAGATTTAAATTATCACCGCTCTGGTGGCCTATGGGAATATAGGCCATAGAATTTAATTCTTTTCCCCAACAGCAACCGATCCCGACTAATTTGGCTACACGAGGATTTAAATCCGTGGTTTCGGTGTCCCAAGCGACGGGAAAATGTGGATTAGTGAAAGTTGTTAATTTTGCCAGTAAAGCATCTAACTTAGGAATAGTATCAATAATGTCGGGAGCAATTAGAACCGGTGGAGAAATAGGGGGTAAATCAAACAGAGACAATTGATTAGAATCAGCATCGCTAGTTAATTCTAGGGTAGGAGTGCCACCTAGATGCTGTTGAATTTGATCGAGTTTCTGGAGAATTTTCTTTAACTCTAATTTTTCCAATAAAGGTTTAACTAAACGCCGATCAAAACCTCGGAGACGAAATTTATCCTCTTCGAGACTAACGGGGGCATCAAGGGCAATTTTGGCTAAATAGCGAGAACTTTCGGCGGCGGTTTTTCCCTCTAATAATTTAGTTTTTACCATTCCCTTAATCGATTCCAGATTGGTATATATATCCTCTAAGTTATCGTATTTTTTTAATAAATCTATCGCTGTTTTTTCGCCAATTCCGCGCACCCCAGGGATATTATCAGACTTATCACCGCAAAGAGCTTTAAAATCTACTACCTGTTTTGGTGTCACCCCTAACTTTTCCGTGACAGCTTGGGAATTAAATTCTGTATAACCCTGTCCTGATGTACTTTTTACCGCATTAATATCCAGATAGAGAACCGTGGTTTTTTTCTCCTCATCTACCAATTGGAATAAATCTCGATCGCCTGTTAAAATCTTAACAGTATAACCATGATCACCGGCTTGTTTTGCCAAAGTTCCTAAAACATCATCTGCTTCGTAACCGGGGGAAGTCACAATAGGAATATTCATCACTGTCAAGAGACTTTGCAGATTAGTTAAATCCGGGCGAAATTCTTCGGGAGTTTCTTGCCGATTAGCCTTATAATTGACATCAGCTTCATGGCGAAAAGAAGGGACTGCTAAATCAAAAGCAACTGCTAAATAAGTGGGTTTTTGAGTTTCTAGTAACTGCAGCAGAGAATTTAAAAACCCAAAACAAACACTGGTGGGAATGCCGCTAGAAGTACGCAGAGGACCAGAGCGAGACTTAGCAAAGGCATAATAGGCACGAAAAGCCAAAGAATGCCCATCGATCAGGATAAATAGCTTATTTTGCTCGCCACTGTTCATAATCTAGCCTCAAATTTGCGTGTTATTTCCATTTTAAGGATTACCGAGCCATTATTCAGCCATTAGCCTTGAATCGGCGATCGCTGATAACACCCTGTCAAAAAAAATATTTGCCAAAAAGCCAGCGTAAGGGTATTTTAATAATAATTTTAGATGAGTACTTTTCGATTACATGAGAATCCTAGTTACAGGCGGTGCGGGTTTTATTGGTTCCCATCTAATCGATCGCTTGATGGAACAGGGTCATGAAGTGATCTGTCTGGATAACTTCTACACGGGGACGCGCCGAAATATCGTTAAATGGCTAGGAAATCCTTATTTTGAGCTAATTCGTCACGATATCACCGAGCCGATCCGTTTAGAAGTCGATCAAATCTATCACCTGGCCTGTCCTGCTTCCCCAATCCACTATCAATATAATCCCGTCAAAACGATTAAAACCAATGTTTTAGGGACTATGTATATGCTGGGCCTAGCTAAACGGGTAAAAGCGCGATTTTTGCTCGCTTCTACCTCAGAAGTCTATGGCGATCCCGATGTGCATCCCCAAACGGAAGAATATCGAGGTAATGTCAACTGCATTGGACCGCGTTCCTGTTATGACGAGGGTAAAAGGGTGGCGGAAACCCTGGCTTTTGAGTATTATCGGGAGCATAAGGTCGATATCCGGGTGGCCCGGATTTTCAACACCTACGGCCCGCGAATGCTGGAAAACGATGGTCGAGTGGTGAGTAATTTCGTCGTGCAAGCTTTGCGCGGTGAACCCCTGACGGTTTATGGTCAAGGTTCCCAAACCCGCAGTTTTTGCTATGTTTCTGACCTGGTGGAAGGGTTAATGCGTTTGATGAATGGGGACTTTATCGGGCCAGTTAATCTCGGCAATCCCGACGAATACACAATTCTGGAATTAGCGCAAGTGATCCAAGGCATGATTAATCCCGAGGCCGAATTGGTCTATAAACCACTGCCGGAAGATGATCCCAAGCAACGACAACCAGATATCACTCGTGCTAAAACCTATCTGGATTGGAGTCCAACTATTCCTCTAAGTCAGGGTTTAAAAATGACGATCGAGGATTTCCGTTCTCGTCTCAGCTAATCCCTAATCAATAAATTTAACTTAATTGTCACTGGAGTAATTATCATGCGTGTTTGTGTTATCGGAACCGGTTATGTGGGTTTAGTCACGGGGGTTTGCCTAGCACATATCGGCCATCATGTCATCTGTATTGACAACAATGAAGAAAAAGTCAAATTGATGAAATCGGGACAATCTCCCATCTATGAACCGGGGTTATCAGAATTAATGCAGTCTTCGGCAGCCTCTGGCAATCTGGAATTCTCCACGGACCTAGAAGCGGGAGTTAAACACGGTGAAATTCTCTTTATCGCTGTTGGTACACCTGCACTACCCACGGGAGAAAGTGACACTCGTTATGTGGAAGCGGTGGCCCGGGGTATTGGGGCCCATCTCAACGGTGGTTATAAAGTAATCGTCAATAAATCGACCGTTCCCATCGGTTCTGGGGATTGGGTACGGATGATCGTCCTCGATGGCGTGGCCGAAAGACAAAAAAATCTCGTAGCTGCGGTTGGCGGTATTAGTACACTAGAACGTATCGAAGCGGAATTCGATGTGGTCAGCAATCCCGAATTTTTACGCGAAGGTTCGGCAGTTTATGATACTTTTAACCCTGATCGCATTGTTTTAGGCAGTAATAACCCGAAAGCCATTGAAATGATGAAGGAATTGTACGCTCCTTTGGTTAAACGCCAATTCGCTGACGATCCCTCCTTGCCTCCCGTTCCCGTGGTGGTTACGGATCTCAGTTCGGCGGAAATGATTAAATACGCCGCTAATGCCTTCCTAGCCACCAAAATTAGCTTTATTAACGAAGTAGCTAATATCTGCGATCGCGTCGGGGCCGATGTCACCCAAGTGGCTAAAGGTATCGGTTTAGATTCCCGTATCGGCAGCAAGTTCCTCTCGGCCGGGATCGGTTGGGGGGGTTCCTGTTTCCCCAAAGATGTGTCGGCTTTGGTACATACCGCAGAAGACTACGGTTACGAAACGGAATTACTTAACGCCGCTATCAATGTTAACAAACGTCAACGGACAATTGCGATCGAAAAACTGCAACAGGAATTAAAAATCCTCAAGGGTAAAACCGTCGGTTTGTTGGGATTAACTTTTAAACCCGATACCGATGATATGCGCGATGCTCCGGCTTTAACCATGATCGAACAGTTAAATCGTTTAGGTGCTAAGGTAAAAGCATACGATCCGATCGTTTCCCAAAGTGGTTTAAGTCACGGTCTAAGCGGTGTGATTATCGAATCGGATCCAGAAAGATTGGCCGATGGTTGTGACGCTTTGGTGGTGGTGACGGAATGGCAAGAATTTCTCCGTCTCGACTACGGCAAAATGGTTAAAACCATGCGCGAACCCGTGTTAATTGATGGTCGCAATTTCCTCGATCCTGCGGTGGTGACAGCAGCCGGTTTCCGTTACCTCGGTATTGGCCGTTAATCCCAGGAATCCGCCTTTTCAGCAGGAATGACGCGGTTGGGGAAGGGACAATAAGCACCAACCCTTACCCCTGCTCTTAGGGGCGAAAACTGCCCGATTATGCCGCCTGAAAACCCAAAAATTCCTAGCTAACCATAGGGTTATTGGCTATAGTTACATGATGTGAACGGGGCTACTAGAATCCGGGGGCGATAGGTAGAATTGAATTGAGAAACTAGAAATCAGTTTTAGCAATACCTATGGTTAGCTCTGTTCAATACCGCTACACTAACGAACAAGTTAGGGACTGGTTACGGGGATTACTGACAATTGCCTGGTGTGATGGGGATTATAGCGCCAGCGAACAGGAATCGATCGCCCGTTTCGCTCACGAATTAGAATTAGATGACGACCACGTTCTCTATCAGTCGATTAGTCCCGAAGAATTGGCCGCAAGTTTCGGTCATGACCCCAAAATATCAGAAAACTTCCTCCGCACGGCGGTTATGGTAGCGATCGCCGATGGCATTTATTCCCCCGCAGAAGCGCAATTACTGCGTAGTTATCGGGATGCTTTCGGGTTAGAAATCGAGGCCCTGTCAGCTTTAGAACATACTATCTGTGAAATTCCCGAAATTACCACGGAAGCGAATAAATCCGAGTTTATCAGTGCCGAACATCCCCACCCGGATCTGCTGCATCCCCTCAAAGACTGGTTAGATGGGGTGGAAATGCACGATCCGCGCTTGGCCCGGTTTATCTGCAAAATGGTGCCGCCTCAATGTCCTTTTGAACGCGATATCGTGCTTTTTGGCCATAAATTAGTCCATATTCCGCCTCTGTGCAAGTTAAATCCTCTCTACGAGCAATTAGTCGGTTTACGCTTCCGGGCTTTATCATACTTAGCCGATGATTGTCAAGAGGATATTTCCGAGTATATTTAGCCAGTTTAACTAAAATTACCGCTAAAATGGTATAAATATCCTGCTGACAGAAAATATCTCAGCCTCAAGGCTTTTCCTAGCTAATTCCTCCGTTAAAATTAGGTGAAGTCGCCGTTAAGAGAGAAACTATGAGTAAAAACTCCCGACGAGTCGATTTTCCTGATTTACCCGGGCTAAAAAACCTGCGATCCTATCAATGGCAGTGGCTGGGGAGAGATATCCTCGCCGGTGTCACCGTGGCGGCCTACGCTATTCCCCAGTGTATGGCTTACGGCGACCTGGCCGGGGTCGAGCCAGTGGTGGGATTGTGGACTCTCGTGCCAGCCGCCCTAGTTTACGCCCTTTTCGGATCCTCATCGCAACTATCCCTCGGACCGGAATCGACCACGGCAGTGATGACGGCGGCAGCGATCGCACCTATGGTGAGCCTTCAAGGAGAAAATTACGGCAGTTTAGCGGCTTTTTTAGCCCTAATGGTCGGTTTAATCTGTTTAGTTGGTTATATCGCCCGCTTGGGATTTCTAGCTAATTTACTCTCCAAACCGATCCTGATCGGTTATATGGCGGGAGTGGCGGTGATCATGATTGCGGGACAACTGGGTAAAATTAGTGGTTTGTCAATCCGTGAAAATACGGTTTTTAGAGAAATTTTCGCTTTTTTCTGGGGAATAAACCAATGGCACTGGCCAACCCTTAGCCTAGCTTTATTGCTGCTACTATTTCTATTTATCATCCAAAAATATTTTCCCAAAGCACCGGGTCCCTTGCTGGCAGTTTTACTGGGAACCCTCGCCGTCGCCACCCTCCATCTTGATCGAGAAGGGGTGGCAGTAGTGGGGAAAATTAGCAATACTTTGCCCAATTTTGGCTTACCAACCCTAGATTTTTCCCAATTACTACCCCTAGTGACCGCAGCCGTCGGCATTGCCCTGGTGGGCTATTCCGATAACGTCTTGACCGCTAGAGCCTTCGCCGCACGTCATAACCAAGAAATCGATGCCAATCAAGAATTTTTAGCCCTGGGACTGGGGAATCTGGCGGCGGGTTTTTGTCAGGGATTTCCCATCAGCAGCAGCGCCAGTCGCACCGCGGTGGGCGATTCCGTGGGCAGTAAAAGTCAGCTTTACTCCCTGGTGGTGGCAGTGGTGGTGGTGGCGGTCATTTTCCTGCTCGGTCCGATACTGGCACTCTTTCCCAAGGCCGCTTTGGGTGCGCTGGTGATTTATGCAGCCTGTAAACTGGTGGATATTGCCGGTGCTAAACGACTAAAAAGCTTTCGCAATAGTGAGTTTAATCTCGCTGTCCTGACCATGGTGGGGGTGCTAACCACGGGGATTTTAAGCGGGGTTGCCATCGCCATCGGTCTCTCGGTTATCGATTTATTGGCCCGCATTACTCGGCCCGATGATGCGGTCTTGGGTACGGTTCCGGGGGTGATGGGTTTACACGCACTCCAGGATTGGCCAGAAGCGCAAACAATACCGGGGTTAGTTATCTATCGTTACGATGCCCCCTTATTTTTTGCTAATGCGGCCGACTTTAAACGTCGCGCTCTCAGTGCCATTGCCCGGGAGACGAAACCGGTAGAATGGTTTGTCTTGAATACGGAGGCCCTTGGGGAATTGGATAGTACAGCAGTGGAGATTCTTGAGGAATTAGCATCAGAATTATCAAGACAGGGTATAGTTTTCGCTCTCGCTAGGGTTAAACACGATCTGTACTTACAATTGCAACTTTCTCGCTTGTTAGATAAAGTTAGCGAGGAGAGGATTTACTATACTTTGCCGGCGGCGATCGAAGCTTTTAAACATCGTTGACTGATACTAAATCATTAGGGGTCGAGAAGGTCATCGCCGACCTCCCCTCCCATAAAGAACCTACCCGTGCATAGTTTTCGGACTTTATTGAAATTAGCTGATAGAGTTGTCTAAGTTGGGCTTCCGTCGGTTGCATTTAGTCATTATCGGCTTGATTTTAGATTATTGTTCATTTTAGTATTATTAATCGAAAGCCACTTCCCTAACCTATTTAGGGTCTGCTGAATAAAGGTGAAATGTAGGCAAGGTAAGGGTTTTGTGGCTTTTCTCGCGAAACAGGTGCAAGATTTTGAGAGAATCGTGCTTCAAAACCTTGCGTCTTCATCGGCCCGCGTCCTGTAGGGGCGAAGCATTCGGATAAAAAATCTACGGCTCTCCCAGGTTTGGCGGGTAAAATGTATTCTAAGATACATTCCTCCTAGCGAGGGGGTGGAACGAACCACAAAGACACAAAGGACACAAAGATCGATCATATAGTAAGTTAAACTCATCACACAGAACCTAGAAGAGCCAATCTACGGTTTCACCGATAGGTTATTGCCCGAATGCTTCGCCCGTACTTTGTCAGCAAACCCTATTTAGCATCAGTTTAACCCATTTTTCAAGAATCTAGGCTAGAATATGAAGACAAGACGCATTGCTCTGGGTTAATCTACTCTGTAGAAGCTAAGAAGGTAATCAAAATGGCTAAATATTCGCCTCTTATCCATGTATCTCCTGAAACTATGAGTGGTGTTCCTGTTTTTTCAGGTACTAGAGTTCCGATACAAACACTTTTTGATTATCTTAAAGCAGGAGAATCAATTGATGATTTTTTAGAGGGTTTTCCAACGGTAACAAGAGAACGAGTTATTAGCTTACTTGCAGAATTTGAAAAAGAGCTTATTGATAGGGTAGCGTGAAATGAGGCTTTTTTTAGATGAATGTATTGACCGAAGATTAATGAGGGAGTTTACAGGTTATAATATCAAAACTGTTCCACAAATGGGATGGACTGGGATCAAGAATGGTCAACTGTAAAGATAATTACAGAATCTAAAATAAACTTATTTTCCTTCCAAGATAAATTTATCTCCTGAACCAAATCGATAATATTTTTTCCCTGTTAGTCTATCTTCTGCAATTTCGACATTTTTACAGCTTATCATTCCTCTAGGATCTGAATTACCAATACGACTGTATCCAAAAGCATCAGCATAACCTACACACTTACCTGCTGATATAGGTATTAAACAGTTATATCCATCTGAAAACAGAGAACCTGATATAGTAGGATTAACTCCGTTCCGCGTACATTCATACTGACGACGAGATTGGCTAATTAAAATATCATTACTCATATTGTTTGCTTGTATGGGAGCAGAATGAATTAATCCCATACCAATGAACATACAGAGGATTTTAATGGCTCTCATAGTGAGTAGTTACTGCAAAAACAACCATAATAAGCAGAATCCTAACTAATAAGTTTAAACATTGTCAAGACGGAAAAAAACGGATATTGTCGGAAGTTTTGTTAACTATGTTTACAAATATCGGAAAATAACGGATAATGACGGTATTGTGTCCCAAAATCTTAACATTACTCCCATGGATACCCAAGAAGTCTTCTCACTTATTGATAATCTGGTTTTTGACCACACGGGAAAGCATCTCGATACATTGCAATTAGGGATTTTAAAGAACGTTTTTGATGGTCAGAAATATGCAAAAATAGCAGAAAAATATAATTGTTCTGAAGGTCATGCCAGAGATAAGGCCTATGAACTTTGGCGCATTCTTTCGGAAGTGTTAGGGTAAGAATTAAATAAATCAACTGTTCGATCAGCAATTGAAAGGTTAATTGTCAGCAATAGTATTAATAATTTGGGTAATAAATCTGTAAAAATTGATCAGGTTACTTTTTGTCATCACCCTTCTAATAATCGAGAAATAGAAAATTATCATATTGATAAAACTGAAAAGAATGTTATTAAAGCAAAACTAGAAACTGTTCCCAAACTAATAGGATTAGGATTAACGATCGAACAAATTGCTCAGGCTCTTGATTTAGATATACAATTAATTTTAGATAGTCTCAAACCAGAGTAACTTTGATAAATTTATCAAGATATGGATGTCAAGCTGCTTTGATCCACAATTGACAAGGATAGGGAAATGGGGTTCTTTTGGATTTGGTGGGTAAAATGTATTCTAAGATACAGTCTTGCGGGCGAGGGAGTGGAAGGAACCACAGAGACACAGAGGACACAAAGATCGATCGCTACTATATAAGTTAAACTTATCACACAAAGTTGAGAAGAGCCTTATTTTCGCTTGATCGCTCCAGCATTTATGCTAAATTTACCTCGCCCACTTCAGTCTGTTAAACTCAACTGTTCATAGCTCTGAAAATTTCACGAACAGAGATTTTTTCGAGCCAACAACCTATAAAAAAGTTGTCTAGCCGTAATTCCTATAATTCAATTACAGCTGCTATTAATTTCCAGCAGGGAGCTTCTCCTTCCCAATTTGCCGAAGAGATCCAAGGCAGACTAAGACTGACGGTAACAAAACAGTTTTGCTGAGGTTGATAGCCTGTATTTAATTTCTCGACAAATACGGGATCAGTTATCTTTGCTTCTGTCAAACTGTTACCATTCGCTGTTGTAATTGTGCCACGCCACTCAAAATTTCCTTTTGAATTTTCTTTTTGATATACTCTAAAACTCTGCACTTGAATCAACTGGAGAGTATAACGTTGATTGAAATTAAGGTTTTTCAAATAAGAAGGATTAACATATTTAATTGAATTGTGCAGTATTTTTGTTGGGGTTCTACAATACTTTCCCAAATTATTGATATTGAATCTACCTACACATTTCCATTCACCGGGTAAAACGGAAAAATTTTCCGATTCAAACCCAAAATCATTGCCAGTATCAGCCAGGGGAATTTCGAGAATATCTAAAACTTTTGGTTCTTTACCAGAAATTAGTCTAACTGCTCGTGGAACCCTGCCATCTTCTGGATAAAGAGAATCACACACAGGACGAACCCAATTTCCTGAACCAATATCAATTCCAGCGATACAGCGTTCATTTAATTTCCATGAATTAGCAAGACAGACAATTTTTTTCAGAGATGACATATATTGACATTCCCCCATTTCTCCTTTAAATATTCGGCCACTAAACGACGGTGACAATTATGAGGTTTTGCCTCACTACAGAGTAAACAAGCGTTATTAATTACATCTGGAGAAACTTTTGTTTCAATCCTCCGGCTACTAATAAGTTGTCTAAATTTTTGTTCGTATATTGTCCAATCAACTTTTTTCTTTTTATATTCATCAAGAATATCTTGAGTTGGAGCTAAGTCTAAAACATGAACATAGTCAATGCCACCGATGACTTTTAAAAAATATTCCAGGTCAGCTTTTTTACTAAATCCTGCTAATTGGGAAACATTATTTAAACGAGTATCTATAACTCTCTTAACGCCAGCTTTTTGTAAGTCATCAAAGAACTTCTGTGCAGTCTTTTGAGTAAAGCCGATTGTAAAGAGATTGATTGTCCTGTTCATCATAATTACCACTTGTTTCTATATAAGCAATTGCATCACCCTGAAGCTTATAAGCTTTCTCCAAACATTCTGCTTTTGTGAGAAGATTGCTATTTGGCTCGACAAATAAAGAAAGCTGAATTTCTTTTTGATTACTGGCTGAAAAATCGGTCAAACTATGTTTGAACAGCATTCTTTCTTCCAAATGGTCATGAGATTCCAAGTCACCATTTTTTAGAATATGATAAATATCTAAATCGCAATGACGTAGATGTTGACAAACCAGAATCGCTCTATGACATTCAATCGGGTCTTTCTCCGCACACATAAGGGCAATTCGATGTTTTTTCACTCCCTGTAAAATTCGTTCAATTCCATGATTAAAAGCTGATGTTTTAGCAATTTTTTCGTATAAAGCCTTACCATTGACATAACATTCTTCGCTGCTCGGTCTGGCTCCTAATTCTTTGCCCAAAAACACATAGTAAATGCCTTCACTTTTTAAAGCATTTGACAATATTGACTGATTAAAATGCTTGAGAAATCGGCTATAAGGATGAGAACGAACATCAGCAAGGGCAGTTATATTATGCTTCTTAAGTAGAAGCATAAATGAGGCAATTTCGTGATTAGAGTGACCGATGGTGAATAACTGCATCAATATTATTATTCCTTCGATGAAAGCCTACAATAATCATTGTAGATCAACGATTGCCTAGAGAGGGGAACAGACCATCGGGCTAGAAGTGACTCTATAGGCAGAATATCCCAACTTTTAACCCTGATTATCGGTCAGGGGTCGATGTTTCTCGATCAAATCGATCGCCTGGGTGACACTTTCCGGGAAAATTACCACTAAACCACCCTCAGAAACCGTGCTTAAAGCCTTCTCTAAAGCTTCCGTTTCATCGAGAATAACTTCTGGTCGCAAACTGGCATTTTCTTGGCTAATTCCCCGGAGAATTAAATCGGCCACTTCTCCTCGGCGGCGACCGCGAGTATCGTTATCTTCCTTAACAATAATTCGATCGAACATTTGGGCTGATAATTTCCCTAATAAAATTAAATCATCATCCCGTCGATCGCCAGGTCCGCCGACCACGCCGACTTTTTCCCCGGACCAATTGCCGACAAAACCGCCGACGGCTTCGTATCCGGCGGGATTATGGGCATAATCGATTAAAGCGTGATGGTGTCCCAAGTCAAACAGGTTCATCCTGCCGGGGGTCTGGGCCACGGAAGGTTTAAAAGTCCGCACCCCTTGGCGAATTAACTCGATATCGATACCCTGCACAAAAGTGGCTAAACAGGCGGCCAGGGCGTTAGCAATCATAAAAGGAGCCATTCCCTGCATAGTCACGGGAATATTGACCGCTTCCTCGATTCTCAGCGTCCATTCTCCCTCTAGAATCGACAGATAGCCATTCTCATAGATGGCGGCCATGCCACCGCGACGGATATGGTCGTGAATAATCGGGTTATCGGCACTCATGGAAAAATAAGCGACTCTTCCCTTGACTTTTTCGGCCATACTAGCGGTCAAGGGGTCATCGGCATTTAAAACCGCGTAACCCTCGGCGCTAACCACCTCGGCCACAACGCTTTTTACCTTCGCCATTTGTTCGATGGTGTCGATATCGCCGATACCCAAATGGTCGGCGGCCACATTTAACACCACTCCCACATCGCACTGATTAAAAGCTAAACCCGATCGCAGGATACCACCCCGGGCCGTTTCTAGCACGGCAATCTCCACCGTGGGATCCTTCAAAATCATACTGGCACTGTAGGGACCGGTGTTATCGCCCTTTTCTACCAGATAATCATCGATATATACGCCGTCCGTCGTGGTAAATCCGACTACTTTCCCCGTTTGTCGGCAAATATGAGAAATTAAGCGGCTAGTGGTGGTTTTGCCGTTAGTTCCCGTAATCGCCAGAATTGGCACGCGACTGGGAGTACCGGGGGGGAATAACATATCGATAACTGGAGCGGCGATATTGCGGGGTAAACCGCGACTGGGGGCGACGTGCATCCGAAAACCGGGAGCGGCGTTGACTTCTACGATTACCCCGTCCACTTCTTTCAGGGGTTTGCGGATATCATCTGTGACCACATCGATACCGGCAATGTCCAAACCGATTAATTTTGCCACTCTTTGGGCGATCCAGACGTTTTCGGGGTGAATTTCGTCGGTACGATCCACAGCGATGCCGCCGGTGCTTAAATTAGCGGTGGCCCGCAGATAGGCGATCGCACCTTGGGGTAAAATGCTGGTTAATTCATAGCCCTGTTTCTCTAGCACATTAAGGGCGGTTTTGTCAATAGTTATTTTAGTTAAAACGTTGGCATGACCGTCACCCCGGTTGGGATCTTGATTAGTAATTTCGATTAATTCTTCTATAGTTGAGCGCCCATCACCGACGACGTGAGCGGGAATCCGTTCGGCCACGGCGGCAACTTTGCCATTTATGACTAAAATTCGGTGATCACTGCCTTTATAGTATCTTTCTACGATCACGCTGCGGGTTTTCGAGGCGGCACTGGCTAGATCATAGGCTTCCTCTGCTTCCTGTTGAGTTTTAACATCGATGCTGATGCCCCGGCCGTGGTTGCCATCGAGGGGTTTAATCACGATGGGAAACCCTCCCACTTCCTCGATTGCCGCTGACAACTCATCCAAGTATTGAATCACCGTACCCCGGGGGACTGGAATGCCACCATCCTTGAGGATAGTTTTTGTGCCTTCCTTGTCACAGGCCAACTCAACGGCTAAAATCCCCGAAAAACTGCTTAAAGTGGCTTGAATGCGCTTTTGGTGAACGCCATAGCCCAATTGCACCATGGCACGAGCGCTCAGGAGTAACCAGGGGATATTTCTAGCTTGTGCTTCTTTGACGATGGTTTCTGTACTCGGACCGAGGGAGGCATTATTGCATAAATCGCGTAAATCGGCTAAATCTTGGGCTAATTCTTGCTTAGGATAGGTTCCCGTATCGACAATCGATTGACACAACCGCACGGCAGCCCGACCCGCATAACGTCCCGCTTGCTCCTCAACGTATTCAAACACCACGTTATAGACTCCGGGGGTGGAGGTGCCTCTCGTGCGACCAAACCCGACGGGAGTTCCTGCCAATTCTTGCAATTCTAGGGCGATATGTTCAATGATGTGGCCCATATAAGTGCCAGTGCGGACTCGTTCAAAGAAACCACCGCGATAACCGGGGGAGCAGTAATGTTCGACTAAACTGGGGAGAACGTCGATTAATCCCTCGTAAAAGCCTGGGATTTCATTCGATGGCTTCTCTGCGAGATCTTCGAGATCCAGACGCATAACAATGAGCTTGTCGCGACGAATACTCCAGTAGTTGGGACCGCGCAGGGTTTGGGTTCTGAGAATTTTCATGATATAGCTGATGTTCGCTGTTGAGAAGCACAAAGAAGCCGTTGTTTATTGTCTGGTTTTCCGAGATGGGTAAACTGTTCATCGTGAACAGTTTTTCAGGAGTTTTTTTACCCCAATTTAGGGATCACTTGCTGTTTTTTGAGATGATAGCCATCACCGTAGGCAAGAATATGTACCCGCAGATTATGCAGACTCAGAGGTTCGTTTGCGGTGACGTGATGGTGGTTGGTGTGGGACATTTCCCTAGCATCAATTACCGTCACTGTACCGCAGCCGATTACCGTCATCGTGCCATCCCGTTCAAACATAGCGCAGGTATCCTCATCGATGCCAATTCCTAAACGTTCGGGATAACCAGAAATAGCGCTCATTAACCGAGCCATGCGGTTGCGATTGTGGAAGTGTTGATCGACAATGACTTCAGGAATGAGACCTAATCCCATGGCCATATCCACTAGGGCCCGATTAGGTGCTTCCCCGCTGCTGCCCCCAGCAATCATGTGATGACCCATAACGGCGGCCCCGGCGCTAGTTCCAGCTAGGGTTAATTCTCCCTGTTGCACTCTTTGTCTGATTCTTTCCATCAGGGGAGTATCGGAGAGCAAACCGCATAAACGCAGCTGGTCGCCTCCGGTCATAAATACACCTGTACATTCTTCGATGTAGGCCTGGAATTGGGGGTCTTCTCCCTGTACGCGATCACGAATATCGATAACTTTGACGTATTTTGCCCCCATTTCCTCGAAAATCTTCTGATAGCGATCGCCGATTAAAACTGGCTCTCTGGAAGCGGAGGGAACAATAGCGATCACTGCTTCGCTACCCCCAGCGCGATTCCAAAAGGTGTGCAGTATCTCTTTACCGTGGACTTTATCCTCGGCACCTCCAATGACTAAAATCGCCGTTTTGAGAGATATGGGGGCAGGATTTTCGTGGTGTTGGGTTTCTAGCTCGATGATCATGTCACTGAACGAATAGACATTTTTAGGGATGGAAGGTTTTTCGGGAAGATGGACAAGTATCTTGATGTTATTTTCCCTGAACGGTTGACGGAAAAAAATGCGGTTTGGGGATATTTTTCGGGACATCAAGCAATAGTAGAGGCGATTTTAGCAATTTTCTTCGATCCACTGGCAATCACGGACTTTTAGTTAACTTTAAGTCTAGGCTAGACTTCGATCACTCAAGCTAGAGCCAGAAAAACCCCTAGACAGTACAGCATAGTCTATCATGTTATTGAGATAGACTATCGCAAAATTAGCAAGATTTTAACCGATCGAGCCGTGACAAAATGATACATTAAACACTATTCCAGTCTAGGCCTTAATTTTTCCCGTGCAGTTTGACATTATCACTCTCTTTCCCGATTTTTTTACTTCACCGCTGCAGTCGGGGTTGTTGGCAAAAGCTCTCGAACGCGACATCGCTAGGGTAAATTTGGTCAATCTCCGGGATTTTGCCCACGATAAACACCGTCGCGTCGATGATGAACCCTACGGTGGTGGTGTGGGAATGTTATTAAAACCAGAGCCAATTTTTGAGGCGATCGAGTCTTTAGAAATTTTACCACCCCGGGAGATCGTGCTGATGACTCCCCAGGGGGAACCTCTCAATCAAGCTTTACTGAAAACTTGGGCCAGTAGTTATCAGCAGTTAATTCTCATCTGTGGGCATTATGAAGGGGTAGATGAGCGGGTTTGTGAGCATTTGGTGACTAAAGAGGTATCTTTAGGGGATTTTGTCCTAACTTGTGGGGAAATTCCTGCTTTAGCGATTATTAACGGGGTGACCCGGTTGTTACCCGGTACAGTAGGTAAGGCGGAATCGTTGAAATTGGAGAGTTTTGAGGCGGGTTTATTGGATTATCCCCAATATACCCGGCCCCCAGTCTTTCGCGGTTGGCAAGTGCCGCTGGTTTTGCGATCGGGTAATCATCAGGATATCGCTGATTGGCGCTATCAACAACAACTCGATCGCACGAAGGAGCGTCGTCCAGATCTCTGGCAAAAATGGCTAGAGGAAGGGGATTAATCCCCAAAAATGCTCGCGTGGGAATTATGAATTATGAATTATGAATTATGAATTATGGCTCTTCTGGTTTCTAGGCTTTGATGGCAACGTTTCCAATCCACTTTCGGCATTTTAGGTCTCTTTTTCGTTCCCAGTCTCTAGAGTCTATCTGCTCTTGCCAAAAAATTCTAGTTCTCTAGCTGGTGGGGCTTTAATAGGCGCAACCATAGATAAAAGGTTATATAAATCTAGCTAATCATTGACTTGAGTAATTGGTATTTTACAAATCGCTGAAAGCAAGTCACCATAGGAATTAAGCAAATGCAGTTCCGAATCAAATCCTGTGGGAGATAGAAATTATGGTGGCTTTAATCACTCCAAAACCCGCTAAAACCAGCCGTTTAACCACACAAATCCAAGAAATCGCCGAAAATACTTTTAGCTTACGCTGTTTGGATTGGGACCGCGATCGTTTTGATATCGAGTTTGGTTTAGAAAACGGTACGACTTATAACTCTTTTGTTATTCAAGGGGAAAAAACCGCCCTAATTGATACATCTCACCGCAAATTTGATCGCCTTTATCTGGATGAATTAACTAAACTAATCAACATCAATCATCTTGATTATTTAATTATCAGTCACACCGAACCCGACCACAGTGGTTTAGTCAAAGAAGTTTTGGAATTAGTCCCAGAAGTTACCGTGGTGGGGGCAAAAGTTGCCATGCAATTCCTCGAAAACATGGTACACAGACCCTTTAAACAGTTAATCGTTAAAAGTGGTGATACTTTAGACTTAGGTAATGGTCATGTTTTAGAATTTGTTTCAGCCCCTAATCTTCATTGGCCTGATACTATCTTCACTTTTGATGCTAAAACTGCCACCCTTTTTACCTGTGATGCCTTCGGAATGCACTTTTGTGATGATCAAACCTATGATCTAGAAAAAGACCTGCTAGAAGCCGATTTTCAAACCTATTATGACTGTCTGATGCGACCGAATGCTCGTTCAGTTTTAGGGGCAATTAAAAGAATCGAGAAATTCGAGATTAATCTCATTGCCACCGGTCACGGTCCCCTATTAAAACACCATATTTCTGATTGGGTGGGACGCTATCAAGCTTGGAGTCAAGAACAAACTTCTGCCGATACTTTAGTGGCTATATTCTTTACCCAAGATTACGGACAAAGCGAACATTTAGCTACTATGATTAGTCAGGGTTTGACTAAAACTGATGTGGTGACAGAATTAGTCGACATGAATAATGCTGATCCCCACGAAGTCAGAGAATTAATCAATCAGTCTAAAGGAGTTGTCATCGGAATGCCTCCCCAATCTTCCCCGATTAACCAGACGATTTTAAGCACGATTCTTGCTTCGGTCAATGGCAAACAAGCGGTAGGATTATTTGAGTCAGGAGGTGGGGAAGATGAACCAATTTTTCCCTTAAGAAATAAATTACAGGAAATGGTCGTGATCGAAGCTTTTCCTCCTCTTTTAGTTAAAGATAATACCAATCAATCCCTCGATTTTATTGCCGATGAAGCAGGAACCGACCTCGGCCAATGGTTAAGCCGAGAAAAAACGATTAAACAAATTAAGTCGATTAACAACGACTTAGAAAAGGCTTTAGGCCGTATTAGTACCGGATTGTATCTAATTACTTCCCAAAAAGCCGATTTATCCAGTGCCATGATTGCCTCTTGGGTGACACAAGCAAGTTTAAATCCTTTAGGTGTGGCGATTGCAGTGGCCAAAGATCGGGCAATGGTATCATTTTTACAGCCTAGCGATACCTTTGTTTTAAATGTTTTGGCTGAGGATAATTACCAGAAATTAATGAAACATTTCCTCAAGCGTTTCTCTCCCGGTGCCAATCGTTTTGAAGGCATTAAAACCTACACTGCTAACAATGGATCACCAATTTTAGCCGATGCCTTAGCTTACATAGAATGTGAAGTCACCAGTCGTTTAGATTGCGGCGATCATTGGGTAGTTTATTGTACTGTTAATAGCGGACGAGTTGCCCGTTTAGATGTCTTAACTGCTGTCCATCATCGCAAAGTTGGCAACCATTATTAACAGTTATCAGTTATCAGTTATCAGTTATCAGTTATCAGTTATCAGATTTAAGTTTTCAGTGGATAGTGTTAAGTAGGAAGTTGCCGCTTTATTTTCACTGATTACTGTTTACTGCTCACTGATAACTGAAACATCCAATTCTATCAATCTTAGGAGGAATAAAATGTACGAACCAATTAAAAAACCTTCCCCAATGATGGTGCGGGTAGTGCAAGTCTTAGAAATGATTCAAGATTTAATTGTCATTTCTCTCTGTATTGGTTTATTTAGCTTCATGGTGTTAGAAGTCAGAGAAATGTTTATGTCTCTGCTGCCACCGATTCAATTTCGGATTATTACCGCCGATATTTTATTCCTCTTAATTCTAGTAGAATTGTTCCGATTGTTAATTATTTATTTGCAAGAAAAACGAGTTTCTATCGGTGTTGCCGTGGAAGTTTCTATCGTTTCGGTTTTGCGAGAATTAATTGTCAGAGGAGTCCTAGAAACTAATTGGACACAAGTATTAGCCGCCTGTGCTTTTCTAATAGTTCTCGGTACATTAATGGTGTTAAGAGTTTGGCTGCCTCCCACCTTTGAAGGTATCGATCCTGAACAAAAAGTTTCTGAACGTTATCGTCAACATTTAGTTAAAGAATTAACTGAAATAAACAGCAAAACTTAATCAGTTATCAGTTATCAGTACAGCTAATAACCAACTTAACAATTATGACCACTAATACTTTAATTTCCAATCCTGCTATTAATAATCGCCCCCGCGATGTTCAAACCGCCGAAATTGCCGAGCAAACGTGGGTTTTTCGCTCGCGTACTTGGGAAAGATTAAAATTTGAAATAGAATATGCTCGTCAACGGGGAACCACCGCGAATTCCTATCTTATCCGGGGCGATAAAACCGCCTTAATCGATCCCCCCGGAGAATCCTTCACCGAAATTTATTTAGAAGAAATTCGTCAATATGTCCCCTTACATCGTCTTGATTATCTGATTCTCAGTCACGTTAATCCCAATCGTATCGTCACTTTAAAGGCATTATTAGACCAAACCGATCAAATCAGCATCCTCTGTTCTAAATCTGCCGTCAATACCCTTAAAAATACCTTTCCCGATGCCCAAATTTTGGGCATACGAACCGATGAAATCCTTGATTTAGGGCAAGGTCATCAACTCAGTTTTATTAATGTCCCTACCCCCCGCTGGCCTGATGGTATCTGCACTTTTGACCAAAAAACCCAAATTTTATACAGCGATAAATTCTTTAGTGTGCATCTGTGCAGTGACGATATTTGGGATAAAAATTGGAAAGAATTAGACGCAGATCGTCGTTATTATTTTGATTGTCTCCATGCCGTGCAATCCAAAGCGGTAGAAACAGCCCTCGACAAAATTAAAGAATTTCCCGCCCAATATTATGCACCCGCCCACGGTCCGATAATTCGCTATAGTCTTAGTCGTCTTGCCCACGATTATCGCTATTGGTGTCAAGAACAAAAAACTAGACCCCTACAAGTGGCTTTATTATATGCTTCTGCCTACGGAAATACTGCCACCTTGGCCCGCTCGATCGAACGAGGATTATTAGAAAATGATCTGGCCGTAGAATCAATAAATTGTGAGTTTGCCACCCCTGCCGAAATTAGTCAAGCGATCGAAAATTGTGACGGATTTATTATCGGTTCTCCCACCTTAGCCGGTCACGCTCCTACCCAGATCCAAACTGCTTTAGGAATCGTTCTTTCCACGGCAGCAAAAACTAAATTAGCTGGGGTTTTTGGTTCCTACGGTTGGAGTGGGGAAGCGGTAGATTTAATTGAAACTAAACTCAAAGATGCCAATTATCGCCTTGGTTTTGAATCCTTGCGCGTGCGTTTTAACCCCACAGAAACCAGTTTACAAGCAGGTTATTTAGCCGGAGAAACTTTTGCCCAGACCTTGAAAAAAACCAAAAAATTGCGGGTTCCCCAACAGGGAATGACCGAAACACAAATCGATCGCACTGCCCAGGCCGTTGGTCGGATCGTCGGTTCCCTCTCTGTTCTCAACACTCGTCAGGGCGAGGATCATGCTGGTTTCTTGACCTCTTGGGTATCCCAAGCCAGTTTTAACCCCCCGGGGCTAATTATCGCCGTTGCTGACGAGCAAGCCGCTGATCGCCTAATTAACTCGGGAACCGTCTTTATCTTGAATATTCTCAAGGAAGGGCGCAATTTACGCCGCCATTTTTCCAATCGCATCAAATCTGGCGGCGATGTCTTTACAGGATTAGAAACCCAAGTCGGGGAAAATGGCTGTCTGATTTTAAGCGAAAGTCTCGCCTATCTAGAGTGTACGGTCAAAGAGCGACAACTCTGCGGCGATCGCTGGTTAGTCTATGCTACCGTCGAGCGGGGTCAAGTTTTGGATAGTAACGGTGTCACCGCCATCGGTCATCGTAAATCCGGTAGTCAGTACTAAAACTGGACTAGCGGCGCAAAATTCCTGACTTTTCCCCTATCATCGGCCTAGATTTCTGGAAAGCATAGGTTATGTTAGTATGTGAGGCTGTCCGACCGGGCTATTTTGTCTTTGTTTCCCCATGAAAAAATTGCCGCTAATCCTATCGGTGGGGAGTGTCGCTTTATTGTTGGTGGGATGTCCAGCTTCTAACCAAGCTAATCAATCCCCACCGCCCAACCAAGAAACCCCCACCCCCACCCCCTCTCCTAGTCCCCCAGCTGCCCAACCTCCTGCCTTTAGCGGTGCTGTGCAACCGGCTACCAAACCAGCCACCCCAAAAGTACCTGGATTGATTCCCGCCACCGATCCTGACCAAAAACGGGCGGAAATTAATCGCGGTCGCAGCGATCCCTTTGCCCCTTTTACCCTACAACCAAATATTACGATTACAGTGGCGGAAAAACCCCCGGCTGGGACTCCGGCGGCTACCGCACCCGCAGCAATGGGCAATCGTTCCACCCCCGCAGCCGCAGCCACAGGCAATCGTTCCACCCCCGCAGCCGCAGCCGCAGCCACGGGCAATCCTCCCACCCCCGGAGGATCGATAGTAAAAGCTCCACCACCACCACCGCAACCGACGGAAGCGGAAGAAGTGCAAGTATCGGGCATCTTCCAGTTACCTACCACTGCCATGGCGATCGTGAAAGCCCCCGGAGAAGCCACGGAACGCCGAGTTATCCCCGGTTCTACCCTCTCTAATGGTTTAATTTTAGTTAAAGCGATCGATACTAATCCCGATAACCTCTATATTGTCTTAGAACAATACGGTCAAACTATTACCCGTCGCTTAGGGGATGATGTCCCCAGACCAGCCGCAGCACCGCAAGCCTCGATCAGCTATAATATTTCCGAATCAGGAGAATAAAACCCGTGCGATCGATTGCTATTCAACAAAAACAAACCATTATTTATCCCCAAATGCCCTTGGCTATCTATCGAGAGTTAGCCAGCCATTTACAACAGGTTCAGGGTGTGGAAACCCATCTCACTCCCCAGCAGTTCCAACAATTCGATTATCACCAAAGTCAGATCGGTAGTCTAGAAATTAACTATACCGAGACTTTTCAGGAAAGCGATCGCGCTCTGGTGACGGCAATTCTCGATTATTATGCCCAACGTCACGGCTCCTATCAGCTTTCCTAAGCTTTCTCTCTTCACCTTTTCTCCGATTACCGACTTTCTTCTTAAAAACTAAAGGTATTTTATAGGAGTTATCTTAATGCTGGGGATGATGCCAAATCCCGTCACACTTCATCTATTAAGGGTAGGGTTGATTCATGAATCAACCCTACTATGAATCAACCCTACTATGAATCAACCCTACCTTTTATAAAAATTAAAATCTTTCTGATTTTAAGCCACCGACGACCAGAGGTAGTCACTGATAACTGATAACTGATAACTGATAACTGATAACTGAAATGACCCTACCCAATTCCCTAGAAGAAACAATCCTGCAAGCGAAAGCCGCCACCCAACTGGCTCTAGAATCGGGAGCTAGACGCATACAAGTGGAATTAGTCATCCCAGAAATTGCTCTACAAGCGCAAGCTTTAGCCCTTGATTTTACCTCTATTTTTTACAGTTATGGTTCTGGTTTAAGGGTAATTTTTCCCGATACTGGGGCCGCCATGTTAGCTCGAAGGGATTGGGGAGAAACAGTTTTTCAACTGGGAGATTTAGGTAGTCGTTTTATTCCTGTCGAAAACAAAATTAAGCCCGAAGATGAAGTTTTTTTAGTTGTTTGCCCCTCCTCGGTTGAGATTAATTCCGTAGAAAAACTCTGTAACCTGGCCGAAGATCGCCCCGTAGTTCTTCTAATTCCTCAATTGGAAGATGTATCGGTAGTGGGTATCGGTTACGCAGCCCGACAATTGCGAGAAAGATTTTTAAGTACCCTAGAAAGTTGTTATTATTTTCGTCCCTTGGAATCAGCGATCGTGTATCGTTCCTATCCTTCCTTGTGGCAAGTTTGGCTAGAAAAAGAAGACGGTTATGAGTTAATTTCTGAACAATCCACTAAACCCATGGGCGAAGCTTTAGAAAATCTGATTCTGAAAGCTTCTAGTAATACTCCTAATGATGGTTCTAATCCTGCTAATAAAGCCAAAAAGTCTGGTTTATTTGCTACTATGGGACGCTTCTTAAAAGCATTACAACAGTGACATACTCCCCCCGTAAAGCTAGGCTGTGACGGGGGATTTTTTCCCCATTGCTGTTAGAAATTCTTGGCTTCTACAGATTGACCTCGATTGCAACTTTTGTTCTTCTATTTTAACCGATCATTTGGCAATGCTATAATAAAATTAATCGGTAGTTTCCCTAGAGGTAAACTTTTATGATTGTCAATAAGCGAGAACTCAAACAAGCCTTAAATCGGGTTTACTTGAAAATCAAGCCTGATGAAACAATTCAGGTTTTTCAAGCTAATTTGACGCGCTTGTTGGAGCAATGTGACAGCAAAAAGTCTGAAGAGTTTAAGGCTCTTCGGTTTGTCTTATGCAACGGACAGGATTATAAGAGATGAAACCCTTATAGATAGGGGCTGCTGAAAAAGTTTTTCGTGGGGGCAGGGTGTGGGGTGTGGGGTGTGGGGTGTAGGGTTTTACCGATTTTGAGGTAGTCAGTTACCTAATTTTCAGGGAAAAAGTACCTGAATTTTACCCCCGATCCCTC
>NZ_JADBTB010000064.1:0-4090 GCF_020246405.1 Microcystis sp. M083S1 | reverse complement strand
GAAGATACTCCTGGCGATAAGCGCTTAGTTGCCTATGTGGTTCTTACTTCTGACTCCCAGATAACTACTAGCGAACTGCGTCAATTTTTGGCGAATCAATTACCCGCCTATCTCGTTCCCAATACCTTTGTTATTTTAGATAATTTACCCTTAACTCCCAATGGTAAATGCGATCGCCGTTCCTTACCTATACCCGATGATCAGACCAGAAAAAATATTCCTAAAATTGGCCCGCGTAATTTAGTGGAATTACAATTAGCTCAAATCTGGTCAGAGATTTTAGGCATTAATGATATTGGTATTCAGGAAAACTTCTTTGAATTAGGCGGTCATTCTTTGTTAGCAGTCAGTCTGATCAATCGTATTGAACAAAAGTTAGACAAACGTTTACCATTAACCAGTCTTTTTCAAAATGGAACCATAGCAAGTCTAGCCAAATTACTAGCGCAAGAAACAACTCAGCCAGCCTCTTCACCGTTGATTGCTATCCAGTCTCAAGGTGATAAAACTCCATTTTTTGCTGTTCATCCCATTGGTGGTAATGTGCTATGTTATGCCGATTTAGCTCGTAATTTAGGAACGGAGCAGCCTTTCTACGGATTGCAAGCATTAGGGCTAAGTGAATTAGAAAAAACTGTAGCCTCTATTGAAGAAATGGCAATGATTTATATTGAAGCAATACAAACTGTTCAAGCCTCTGGCCCCTACTATTTAGGAGGTTGGTCAATGGGAGGAGTAATTGCCTTTGAAATCGCCCAACAATTATTGACCCAAGGTCAAGAAGTTGCTTTACTGGCTTTAATAGATAGTTATTCTCCCAGTTTACTTAATTCAGTTAATAGGGAGAAACATTCTGCTAATTCCCTGACAGAAGAATTTAATGAAGATCTCAATATTGCCTATTCTTTCATCAGAGACTTAGTAAGTATATTTAATCAAGAAATCTCTTTCTCTGGGAGTGAACTTGCTCATTTTACATCAGACGAATTACTAGAAAAATTTATTACTTGGAGTCAAGAGACGAATCTTTTGCCGTCAGATTTTGGGAAGCAGCAGGTTAAAACCTGGTTTAAAGTTTTCCAGATTAATCACCAAGCTTTGAGCAGCTATTCTCCCAAGACGTATCTGGGGAGAAGTGTTTTCTTAGGAGCGGAAGACAGTTCTATTAAAAATCCTGGTTGGCATCAAGTAATCAATGACTTGCAATCTCAATGGATTAGCGGCGATCACTACGGTTTAATTAAAAATCGAGTCCTCGCTGAAAAACTAAATAGCTACCTAGCCTAAAACTTTCAAAAAGACCTGATTATTGTTTAAAATGAATGATCGTTCACCGGTCAGAGGACAAGTATGACAACCCAAACAGCTTCTAGTGCCAATGCCCTTGCTTCCTTTAACCAATTTTTAAGGGATGTAAAGGCGATCGCCCAACCCTATTGGTATCCCACTGTATCAAATAAAAGAAGCTTTTCTCAGGTTATTCGTTCCTGGGGAATGCTATCACTGCTTATCTTTTTGATTGTGGGATTAGTCGCCGTCACGGCTTTTAACAGTTTTGTTAATCGTCGTTTAATTGATGTCATTATTCAGGAAAAAGATGCGTCTCAATTTGCCAGTACATTAACTGTCTATGCGATCGGATTAATCTGTGTAACGCTGCTGGCAGGGTTCACCAAAGATATTCGCAAAAAAATTGCCCTAGATTGGTATCAATGGTTAAACACCCAGATTTTAGAGAAATATTTTAGTAATCGTGCCTATTATAAAATTAACTTTCAATCTGACATTGATAACCCCGATCAACGTCTAGCCCAGGAAATTGAACCGATCGCCACAAACGCCATTAGTTTCTCGGCCACTTTTTTGGAAAAAAGTTTGGAAATGCTAACTTTTTTAGTGGTAGTTTGGTCAATTTCTCGACAGATTGCTATTCCGCTACTGTTTTACACGATTATCGGTAATTTTATTGCCGCCTATCTAAATCAAGAATTAAGCAAGATCAATCAGGCACAACTGCAATCAAAAGCAGATTATAACTATGCCTTAACCCATGTTCGGACTCATGCGGAATCTATTGCTTTTTTTCGGGGAGAAAAAGAGGAACAAAATATTATTCAGCGGCGTTTTCAGGAAGTTATCAATGATACGAAAAATAAAATTAACTGGGAAAAAGGGAATGAAATTTTTAGTCGGGGCTATCGTTCCGTCATTCAGTTTTTTCCTTTTTTAGTGCTTGGCCCTTTGTATATTAAAGGAGAAATTGATTATGGACAAGTTGAGCAAGCTTCATTAGCTAGTTTTATGTTTGCATCGGCCCTGGGAGAATTAATTACAGAATTTGGCACTTCAGGACGGTTTTCGAGTTATGTAGAACGTTTAAATGAATTTTCTAATGCCTTAGAAACTGTGACTAAACAAGCCGAGAATGTCAGCACAATTACAACCATAGAAGAAAATCATTTTGCCTTTGAACACGTCACCCTAGAAACCCCTGACTATGAAAAGGTGATTGTTGAGGATTTATCTCTTACTGTTCAAAAAGGTGAAGGATTATTGATTGTCGGGCCCAGTGGTCGAGGTAAAAGTTCTTTATTAAGGGCGATTGCCGGTTTATGGAATGCTGGCACTGGGCGTTTAGTGCGTCCTCCCCTAGAAGAAATTCTCTTTTTGCCCCAACGTCCCTACATTATTTTGGGAACCTTACGCGAACAATTGCTGTATCCTCTAACCAATCGTGAGATGAGCAATACCGAACTTCAAGCAGTATTACAACAAGTCAATTTGCAAAATGTGCTAAATCGGGTGGATGACTTTGACTCCGAAAAACCCTGGGAAAACATTCTCTCCCTCGGTGAACAACAACGCCTAGCCTTTGCTCGATTGTTAGTGAATTCTCCGAGTTTTACCATTTTAGATGAGGCGACCAGTGCCTTAGATTTAACAAATGAGGAGATTTTATACGAGCAATTACAAACTCGCAAGACAACCTTTATTAGTGTGGGTCATCGAGAAAGTTTGTTTAATTACCATCAATGGGTTTTAGAACTTTCTGCTGACTCTAGTTGGGAACTCTTAAGCGTTCAAGATTATCGCCTTAAAAAAGCGCGAGAAATGTTTACTAATGCTCCGAGTAACAATTCCATAACACCCGATATTACTATCGATAATGGATCAGAACCAGAAATAGTCTATTCTCTTGAAGGATTTTCCCATCAGGAAATGAAACTATTAACAGACCTATCACTCTCTAGCATTCGGAGTAAAGCTAGTCGAGGGAAGGTGATTACAGCCAAAGATGGTTTTACCTACCGTTATGACAAAAATCCTCAGATATTAAAGTGGCTCAGAACTTAACTTTAAATGACTCTAACAAAGGGGCGATCGCGCCTCTTTGAACGAAATTTGGTTTTTCTGTGTTAATCCAATCTACAAAATGGCGATCGTGTTTGAGACGGAGACATTTTGATAGCGCGGGGGCGGCTCTAATCGGTCTGGATGGTGGTATAGGGAGACAAGGCGATCAGGTTCATTTCCTGTGGTAAGGATTGCTACTCCGTTTGGATTTCAACGCCGTTATTGACCAAAATTTTGGCATTTTCAAACTGTAAAAGGTGTAGTCGGACTAGCCAGGAAACTGTAATAAGTAGTCGTGCAAAATTAATTTCCTAGTAAAGATAGGCAAGAGGCAAGAGGCAAGAGGCAAGAGGTGGTTAGATATGTGTAATTAATTTTGCTTAGGTACTTACCATTTTTCTAAAGTAATGGCAGAGATGGTTAATTTCCCTCAACCCTTGCCCCCCACCCCCCCGACATCGGGGGGCAAGAAAGGAGTAGAATGTCTGCCACGAATAAAGAAAAATGGTATAATGCCGAGACTAACATTGTTGGTGGAGGCAGGATTCAGCCCAAGAATCTTCTTGCTTTAGCCAGGAGAGAGCCAACAGAAAAGTATTTATGGGCGAGTTTCTAGTTCAGAAAATAAATCTAACTTAGAGACTCAGGCAAAAAGATTGGAAGCTTATTGTATTGCGAAAGGCTATCAAATTGTTCGAGTAGTTAAAGAAGTAGGAAGTGGAGTCAATGATCATCG
>NZ_JADBTB010000063.1:0-9835 GCF_020246405.1 Microcystis sp. M083S1 | reverse complement strand
TCCCCCCTTAATCCCCCCTTGATAAGGGGGGCTTGATCCCCCCTTAATCCCCCCTTGATAAGGGGGGCTTGATCCCCCCTTAATCCCCCCTTGATAAGGGGGGCTTGATCCCCCCTTAATCCCCCCTTGATAAGGGGGGCAGAGGGAAGGGCTAGTAATTGAGAAATTTTCTGTTTTTGTTGAGTGATTTTAGTCTCTATCTGTTGTAATTCTCCCGTTTTTAGGGTAATATGAGCAATTTCTTGCCTGTAGGAAACGGGGGGAAGTTTATTTAATGTTGGGGGTGGTGAAGGTAAGGTGAGTTCGGGGAGGGGAATCTGCAACTTTTTTAGGGAGAGTTCCAACTGTTGACGTTGGGTTTGGAGTCGTTGTCTCTCGGTAATGCGATCGCTTAGTATCTGACCCGCAACGATCCGAGAACCCTGTTTGACCCGCAGATCTGCGGGGGTGGTAAGGGTCAATCGGATTTTGATCTCTCTCGGTACGGTGGAGTGGGTTTTTTTCGGAGAGGAGGGAATGGTAACAGGGGTAACAGGGGTAACAGGTGTAACAGGTGTAACGGTGGTGCTGGGGGTTTTTTGGGCTGTGGTGTAACTGCAACCGACTAGGGTGATGATGGTGGCGACGGCAAGGGTCAGGTAACGAAAGAAATCAGGACGGGGGGAATAGAAAGGTTCCGGGACAATGGGGGAAGTATCGGCTTCTCTCAGGGCAACACTCTCGCTTGTTTTCTCGCTGTGTTTCTCGATTATGGGGACAATGGGGGAAGTATCGGCTTCTTTCAGGGCAAGCCCTTCGGCTTCTCTCAGGGTAAACACTGAACTTTGTCTGAGTGTTTTTTGAGGAGCGATCGTTTCTAAGACAGTTGGAATTTCCAAGACAGTCGGGGTTTCCGAGACAGTTGGAATTTCCAAGACAGTTGGCATTTCTGAGACGGTTTCTCCCGTGCGTTCGCGTTTCCAGCGACTAATCAGCTTACGGGAACAACCCTTACCCGTTTTCTCCCGTACCAACGAGATCAGACCTTCGTAGGTCGTACCGGCTGGTGCGCCGTCGAGGATAGTGAAAACCGTCTCAGTGCGTCGCTGGTGGGGTTTTGACTTAGAAAGAGTGCTAACCATCTTTTACCCTCCGGTGATAGGGAAAGATGCTGGTCACTTCTGCCTGTTTGCCGAAACGACATAGGGCGGTCAAGGGTACTAACTCGGCTACTTTCTTCTCGGCGAAACGGAATTTGGCGGCTACCCGTTTTACTTCCGATTGGTCCACTGGCAGAACGATTTTGGTAGAGGAGTTACCGATCACGTCGTCGCTGAGATGTCGTTCCGATTGGGATGCCAACACCAAACCCAACCCGTACTTACGACCGTCAGCGATGATGCGGTCACAGGCCCGACTTTTCCGCAATTCTTTAGCCTCATCGATGAATAGGTAGGTACGGGGTAACTTCCCTTCTATTTCTCCCAAGAGACGGTGTCGGTTCATCAATTGCCAGGCCAAGGATTCGGCGGCGATCGCCCCGATCTCCGGCGGTAATTTCGAGAGATCGATGCGGATATGTTTCTCGGTGAAGTCGGGTTGGGGACGGCAGAAGACACCGTAGGTGAAGGTGGCTATCAGTTTCAGTTTCAGTTTTTGCGATTCCTTACAGCCGCTCTCGACCCGCGACTCGATCTCCTGCTGCAAATCGGTAAAATTGGGCGCTTCCCTTGTCCAACTCGTCGGTTGTTCTTGGCTGATACCCCGCCGGTTGTAACAAAATTGCAATATTTCTAACAGTAAACCTTCCTGATTTGGTCCCAACTGCAAAGAACGTTTTAGAGTGGTGGTAACGGCGATGGCCTGTAGATGGGGACCACCCCCTTCAGCATCGAGGTTGACAATCAGGGGATTGATGCCGTGAGAACTGGCCATGTGCAGGGGATAACAAGTTTCGCCGATAATCTCCTGATCGCCGTGGAAATCGATGATAAATAACTGAATATCGGGATAGGTCTGTCTGAGGGAATAGGCGATCGCTTTGAGGGTCTGGGTTTTGCCACTACCGGATGCACCGATGGCGACGATGTGACCGTTGGGGAGATGACCCGGATTCCAATAACAGTTATCCCCCAAGAGGATGCCGGACGGTGGCGATGATTCGTCCGATGGGGAATTGGGGGCCTGTAAAACGGCGGTGGGTAGTGGTTTCTGCTGTTTATTGAACATTTATGATCCTAGCGATGAGATGACCTGAAACGCTGTATTCTCCCAACTTGTCGATCGCATACTGGGGACTAGCGGCGGTAAGTCGGGCGTAGGCGATGTTACCCGGTTGTAGGGTAATAGTATCGAAACGGTCGGCATGACTGGGCAAACTCAGAC
Organism: Microcystis sp. M083S1; assembly: GCF_020246405.1. Classification (NCBI taxonomy): domain Bacteria; kingdom Bacillati; phylum Cyanobacteriota; class Cyanophyceae; order Chroococcales; family Microcystaceae; genus Microcystis; species Microcystis sp. M083S1. The sequence goes on along the minus strand of NZ_JADBTB010000063.1, from coordinate 7,471 downwards.
CCGAACCATCGGCAATGGTCAGCGTTCCCGTTAAATATACCCTGTTACCCTGAGCTACGCCGAAGGGTTCCGTTAAATTAGCGAGCCTATCTAAATACTCATCTTCCAAGAAGATATTTTCGATCTTTACTTGGACTGGTGCGACCCTTTCCACGCGAAGGCGCGAGGCGATGATCTGAGATTCCTGACTCGAACCCAGTCGGTACACCGTTCCCCCTTCGTCCTTGACCAGCAGATCGCTAACGGTCAACGGTTCGATTACCTCGTAGGTAGCATCCACCGGCTGTTCGGTAATGGCATTTCTCCCTTGAACCCTAACCCGCAACAGATAACGGGAAGCATCCTCGTTCACCGTCTCGATCGCTCCCGACGGCAAACCCAACGCCTGATTGAATCCGCGAATCAGACCACCACCACTGTTGATAGAAATACTCAGGATGGAGACGACCACAAGAATAAACAGCAGGAACCACTCGGCATTACTGCCCGTGGCCAACCTCAAACGAGGATTTCTGGGGATGATCATCCTTCCCCGACCGGGATAAAACGCCTGCACTCCCGACTTAGTAAAAACATCGGCAAACCAGCCGAAAAAGTAACCGAGAATCAGACCGTACCAGAGTTGACTATGACCCAGTAGGGCCAAGGGATAAGCCGCAAGGGTGACGACACCAGACGCAAAAAAACTGTGGGTTATGCCCCGGTGAACCGTTCTCTTTTCTAGCCAACCACTGACGGGAAACAAGAGCCTTCCGATCGAGCTTTTGCCCGTGTCAATATCTGGCAACAAGGCCGCCATCGCCGCTATGCCCAATATCTCCGGATTGGCGGTTCCCAACGTTATACTCGTCAAAGCTACCGAAAAGGCTATATGAGTGACGCTCATCATATAAATTATGAGTTATAAATTATGAATTATAAATTGTGAATTATAGATTATAAATTATAGTTTATCAGTTCTGAATTAGGAAGTGGTAGTCGTGAATGATAACTTAAATTATCGAGCGGCAAAGGTTGGTTTTTGGCTGTGATCGGTAATAGGTAAACTGACAACTAATAGCCGATGATAGGCGATCGCTTTTCTGATTGGTAGTCGGTAGCGGTCGCTTTTGGTTTATATCTTTAGTATGTTTCTAGTCTCTTACTAAGTCAACTACCTATTAATTAGTATTTTACAGGTATTTTACTAATCCTCATTAGTTTATCTAATCAGTCTTGTACTTAGTAGGTTACAGGGTTAGACTTAAAAGGTAATGTATTAGTATTAAATCAATTAAAATCATGGCTACTGAGAATAGACCAGTATCCTGTTATCTCCCAAAAGATATAGAAGACAGCCTTACTAAGTATTGCACTCAAAACAATATCACTCGAAAAGATAAGGCCGGGAACATTCAACCGGCAATGGGAACCGCCATAGTAGAGATTCTCGAAACCTTTTTCGGAGATAGCCCTAGCAAGTTGCCCAACTTCGAGGAAAAGATCGACGCGGCGATCGAAGCCAAAATGAACGCGGCGATCGCATCGCTTCGGACTGAATTAGCTCCCCTATATGCGATCGCCCAGAGAGAAGATTAGAGCGGTCTCGCGTAGCGAGCGCTTTGCGTTCACCTAATGCACGCCCGTCAGTCATATTTGAAACAGATTAGCTAGGAGATTACCTCATGACAGCAGTTACCGAAAATGATCTAAAAAGGCTAGAAGATTTAATCGTTAGTAGTATGAGGGTGATCGAGTCCCGATTAACTAGCCTAGAAAATGGACAATCAGAAATCAAGTCAGATATAAAGTCCCTGAATGGAAAGACAGAAAATATCGACAAGCGACTCACCTCGATCGAAGCCCGTCTAGAAGCATGGAAACCCTCGATCGACAAAACGGCCGATCTTGCCGAAAAAGTAGGAGAACTGAAAAACTGGAAGCAGATCGGGGTAGTGGTAATCACCGCTTTTATCAGTTCGATCCTTAGCGGCATTACCGGCGGGGTGATCGGTTGGCTGATCCGTTCAGCGAAATTCAACCCCTAACACCTAAAACCTAACACCTAACCCTTTTATCCATGCCCTCGACTTTCTCAGCCAGCTTGGCTTGTCCTATCTCTAGCTTGGTTAGCCGGTCATCTATTTTGTCAAACCCCTCATCTACCTTGTCAAATCTCTCATCTATCCTTTTTTCAAGAGAATCGATTTTTTGGCTAACTTCCTTAATGCTGTCTTTGATTTCCCGGAGAACAGCTTCTAGGGAATACTGTATAAATTATAGACTTTAATCTATTGTCCTGTATATAAAAAAACTGTTTAATCAGGTCACTGTTTATAAGAATCCTTTAAATATTATGTATCACGACTACACATCTAATTTTCTGCTTATCAATTGGTTTAACACAAAGCCTAAAAGTGGCAGGCTTTAAACCCAATTTTTCGATAAATCTCTGGCTTTTTATCCACCAGCCCTCAACACTTGTTCAGCCGTTAATTTCAGCCCTGGGAAAATGGTGGAAGTTATAGTCTGATTGCCTCGAAACTGCTGAATTTCATATTCTCCATCCACTAGCGTACAGATGGATAGAGTGGGCTGTTTGGGCTTACCAATATGTCGAGTCCCGCCCAATCCCGCATAATCGGCAATCCAATATTCAGGAATGCCTAAAACGGCGTAATCTTCAACTTTGCGGGCATAATCGTTTTGCCAGTTGCTACTGACAACTTCCGCCACAAATTTAATCGAACTCCCCAGCGTCAGAATCGACTGGTTAGACCAAAGTAGTTCTTTGCTAAGTTCATCTCGATCCACAACCGCAACGTCAGGTCGAAATGCCGTCATGTTAAGGTGGGAAGGACGCAGTAGTCCCCGTTGAAGAACAAACCAAGGTAAATCTATTTTATCGATCTGGACACAGACCTTTGTGGTAATGAAAGCTGCGACTTCCTCATGCAAACCCGTCGGTTCCAAATCGAACACCTCTCCATCGATGAGTTCGTAGCGATTATCGCCACCGTAACGAGCGAGAAACTCGTCAAAGCTGAGTTGCTTTTGTTCTATTGGTTGGTCGATCGCAATGGTCATAGGTCAGTTGATTAAGCTCAACTCTTTCAGTTTAGCGGAACTATATGTGACAGACCAAACTACTAAGGGAGGATGAAGTCAGCGTCCCAAACGGTTAGACTGTCCGGGTAAGGAATAAATCATCAACCTGACCATTCCCACCGCTACGGTCAGTATCCCTCCGATCAGATAAAGACTGGTGTTATTAAAACCGAGTCCCAAGAATCTGAGAATCATAAAACCCATGAGAACGGCAATTAGTAGGGGAGTACCGTCGATCCACTGGGTATGGTCATAATTATTACTCTCTAATCCTAAATATTCTTCCTTGACCACCCGTTTCGCTAACATCGGATTACCGATCGCCCGTTGTTGCCAATCGGCCAGTTTACCCGGTGTCACCCGCAATCCCAAATCGTTTGCTTCCCCTTCCATAATTTCGCGGATCGCCCTTTCTGGTAAGGCTTCCAATTCGATGCGGGGAAGCTTCAAAAAAATATCTCTGGCCGGGGGATAAGTGGCTAATAATAATATCGGCTGTCCCTGTAAATGCAGTTTTTCCAACCAACAACGCAGGGAAACGGGGAACCTGTGGCCATTGTCCATGACCAGAAAAGCGACGTTATTTTGCAACCATTCGGCGATGGTTTCCTGTAACTGTTGTGCCGTCATCGGTTTGCCCTCTAGCGTCTCCGTATCTACCCCCAAATCCCCGGCGATTTCTAGAAGCATCTGTTTGACCGTGCCGATGGCAGGGGCAGCCACAGGAAACCCCCGCCCCCACAAGTCCTCGATCACCCGCTCCGCTAAAAAGGTCTTCCCCGCTCCGTCTTCCCCCACCACCAACAAACTGGCATTGGCTAGTAGGGCGGCCACCACCCGCTCTTTTTCTGCTCCCCTATAGCAGGAGATTGAAACGGAACCATCAACGGAAGGGATCGACAAAGACTGACGCTCACCGTCCGCTCCAACCCCGTAGGTATAGACCCGCTCCTCCCCGTTAGCCAATCTCCTTCTGTGTCGCTCGATCATCGTTCCGATTCCCAGTTCCCTTTCTTAACTATAGTTCCCCCCAATCTTTACTAGGGGATAACTCTGTACTACTTTACTTCTGGTGAGAGAAAGTGAAGTATTGACCGCCATTCGTGGCATCCTAGAGATAGGTGGTAAACCTTGACGGTTTTGCTGGATTTACTCTATCTATCTCCTAAAGGTAGAGGACTTGCAGTTAGCTTGCAGAGATGCCGAGAGCCATGACCACCTAACCCACCGGTGTTCTTAAAGATTTTCTCAATGAAAATGCTGAATTTAAAATGGGGGAAGCTTTTTTGCTGGGGTCATTGTTTACGATCAGATTGTCCAGTATTTGAGGAGTCAGTAAATGTCGATGTCACGCCGTCTTGAGCGCCTATTGACTATTGACCAATTGCTGCGTTCGGGCAAGCGAATTACCCAGGGAATTTTAACGGAGCATCTCGAAGTCAAAGAAAGAACCGTCAGAAATGACCTGCATTTTTTGAGGGACAGATATTTTGCACCTTTAGAGTACGACCAATCGGCCAAAAGATGGTACTATACCGACCCTAATTGGCGTTTGCCCAGTATTTCCTTAAGTCAAGGAGAATTATTTGCTCTGACGCTGGGGGCAAAAATGTTAGAGTCCTATGCAGGAAGTGCTTATGAAAAAGAATTGCGATCTTCGATCGAGCGTTTATCGGAGCGATTACCAGAGCAAACTTGGATTAATTTGCAAAGGTTAGCTGATGAGCGCATTTATTTTCGTCCTGGTGCTGAAATGCTCAATCTTAATCCCGAAATATGGCAGCAGTTACTAGATGCCTTCAATACTTCCCGACGGATTTGGATTCGCTATTATGCGGCGACTCGCAATGAGGAATCAGATCGGGTGGTAGATCCCTATTTTTTGGACATTTATCGCGGTAGCAATCCGTATTTAATCGGTTTTTGCCATAAACGACAGGCGATAAGGGATTTTCGTATCGATCGAATTAAGAATCTCAGGATACTTGATGAGACGTTTGAGAAAGATTCTAGTTTTAATGCTAAAGCTTATCTGGAAAAACGATTTCAAAACGAAGGAGGGGATAAATTATTTTCGGTCACAATCTGGTTTAATCCTTCCTCTGCCCCTTTTATCAAAGAAAGACGCTGGCATACTTCTCAAAAGTTAGTCGAACATCCCGATGGCTCATTAACCTTACATTTAGTCGTAGAGGGATTAAATGATCTTAAACGATGGGTTTTGGGTTATGGCAAGGGAGCAATTGTCAAAGAACCACAAGAATTAGTTCAATTGATTAAGAGGGAAGTTGAGGAAATGAGTCAACATTACAAACTTTCGACAACCGAAAGCTAAGAAGGAGCAAAATATGAATTTTCTGGAAATTCAATTTTCTTTAAGAGGACAAACTCTGCCCGCCGATCATGGTTTTTCTCTATATTCTGCGATTAAAAATCTGTGTTATAAACAACAGCCAACTTTATTAAATGATAATAATTTGTCATCGGATGTTTTGCTCTCCAGTATTTCTGGGGTTTCTAATAAAAGTGGTATGATTTATCTAAATAAATATTCTCGTTTTCGGTTAAGATGTCCCGCCGAAGATGCGACCCAATGGTATCGCTTTCTTCAAAATCAGGTTTTAGATATTAGAGGTCACTTAATCCGATTGGTTCAACCTCGTTTAACTCTACCTGAAATTAGTAGTCTTCTCAAAGCAAGGTTAGTTATCTTCCATTTACAACAATGGAATACTCAGGAAGCTCCCCTATATTTTCTTGAATCTTGTCAAAAAGCTCTTGATCAAGAAAATATTCATGGAAAAGCCTTTATTAACAGTAATTCTCAGGGAGACTTAGCTTTAAGAAGTATCCGAATTAAAGATAAAAATGTCTTAGGATACGGAGTATTTATTGAGGGCTTAAGTAACGAAGATTCTCTTAAACTTCAAGGACATGGATTAGGGGGACGCAAGCATTTTGGGTGTGGGTGGTTCTATCCAGTCAAGGAGGATAATTATGCAGAATAAATTATGCCCTAATATTTTATTAGCAAAGTCTTTCGATTCAGGTCATTGGAAAGGCTCTTACGGACTGGTGGGACATACAGCAGATGTGGTCAATGCTGTTACAGTTTTACTGGAAAATATCGGTCAAGGAATCATAAATCAATTTGATTTGAAATGTAGCTGGGAAGGTTTTCGTGCCACAGCTAGATTGTCAGCTTATTTGCATGATTGGGGTAAAGCCAATGACCATTTTCAAATGATGGTTAGAGGTAAGCGAGATATTAGGGAAAATCCGCAGTTAATCCGTCATGAGTTAGCCTCAATGCTCCTAGCTTGGGAATATCGAGAATGGTTACAGCAGTGTCCTAATGCTGATTTTCTTACGGCACTTGTGGCGGCAGGAGGACATCATTTAAAACTAGGTTGGGATTCTAGAAAACAGTCTCCTAATGATGAACTTGGCGAAATTCGTAATGGATCGGGAAGCGATCGCTTATATCTTTATACTGAACCGCAATATTTTCGGGGAATGCTCAAGCATGGAGTCAAAGCATTAGGCTTACCCAAGCAATTAAAGCTATCGGTCAAACCTTCTAGGGAATGGACTGTGAACGAGATTAAGTCTAAACGTCAATTATTGGGTGGTGATTCTGTAGTAGTGATGGCGGCTTAATCCTTTGCCAGTTGTGCATTGTAGTCATGGATAAAATACCAAACAGCCCCAACGTGATTCTCCATTTTTTTAGAGAAAGATAGACTCTCTCTCACCAACCGAGAAATCCTTTGTCGAAAGGTATTATTTAATCTTTCAATATGATTAGTTTGACCAGTTTCTTTCCCGACTGGTCGATGACGTTTACTGGGAATTACTGTCTTATATGACTCCCAAAAGTCTGTGTAAGCAACTGCACATTGTCGGTAAACACCTGGTAAACTAGCCCAAAGTTTTTTGGCTGATTGACGACTCCTATCTCCTAAATAGCAACCAATAATTTCTCTTGTATTTCTATCAATTGCCAGCCAAATATAGACCTTTATCGTCTTAGAAAAAACAAAAGACCACATTTCATCACATTCTATAACCAATTTACCTTTTGGTTTGTCCGAAACCTTTATTTGACGGGGGACAGCCGCCAGTTTATTGTTGACATAATTTTGTAACCATGACCAACTTACCCCTGTTACTCTAGCAATTCCTCGTAAGGAAATTCGTTCGAGCAAGAGTTTATCAATTAATTGTTTGGTTTCGTCAGAGACGGTTTTATTAGTGGGATTGATCACAAACTGACGACCACATTCTTTACATTGACGTTTGGGTTTTCCATTATGAATAGAACCATTCTTGATCGTATGGTGAGAACCACAATTAGGACAGGGGAACGGAGGTGAACTAGGGG
>NZ_JADBTB010000062.1:0-4130 GCF_020246405.1 Microcystis sp. M083S1 | reverse complement strand
TGCCAAAATGGGCAAAATGGCGGCGGATTTGAATAATAATATCCAGTATGTGGAGATGGCTAATACTGCTCACTTTCCCATGTTAGAAGATGCCCCTACTTATCTACAAAAATTGCAAGATTTTTTAGAAATTAATTAGGGTTTGCTAGGGGAAATGAGTTTCTATGATGTGACTGACAAGTATATTGAAGTTCTTAAACCTATTGTGAAAGCTAAAGGGATAAGCTTGATTTTAGTGGAGGAAATTATACAGCCAGAGTTAAATGATCAGTTACGCTATCAAATTTGGTCAGAGTTGTTTGGCGAGTGGCTTAAGGACAAGGTTGGAGTAGTTCAACTCATCAATAAAAGTAAATAGAAGCTATTTTAAGTAGATTTTTTATCCGAAAATAGCTTCCTATTTAGAGACAGAAACATCAGGTTTACCTAGGTAAATCCTAGTCTTTTGTCTCAAAATAGAATTTACACTGTAAATTCTATGCTAAAATTTTCTTTACACCCCATGCAATGGCACCCGATATAGCGGCCCCAACTGCCACACCTCCTGCGAAACACCAAGCACTACTAGCAAGTGTAGGTGAAACTCCACCATTGATTCTCTGGTATTCAGATTCATGTACTTCATCTAAAAAGCTTTCAGAATCAAGGAATAAATCATATCCAGCAGGACACTCTAAGTTGTCAATCCTGATTTTTTGCATAATACTCATCCTTTATTTTGAGAGCGTCCAAGCAATAAGACCAACTGAGGCGACACCAACAACCACTCCACAAGCAAAAGTGGTCACCACAACTGTCTTTATCGATGCCGTCAGCGTTGTTACGCCTCCACCAGAAACACTGTAAAGCTCGTCATCATTTAGATAATCTAAAAAGCTTTCAGAATCAAAGAGTAAATCCGCACCAGCAGGGCGTAACTCAGAAATAGTAATATTGGCCATTTTTGTTTCCTCTTTGGAAAAGGGAGATGATTTGAGTTTGAGGTAATCAGAGTTATTATCTACCTCTTTTTTGAAGACTAACTCAATGTCTCATACTTCTCCAACAATGACAATAGCTTGAGCAACTTTAAAATTAATCTAACTGACACAATTATGTCTCAATTTTACCGACTAAAAACCGTAACTTCATCTAGATTATGACCGCAAATGCCCATAATCTCGTATCAACGAGCCTTGTTTTTCAAGACATAAATAACACAATTATGTTTTTTTTATATCTCTCTGCCCAGGGTTCGGGTGGTGGCAGAGCAAAAAAATAGCCCCATGACCTAATGAGGCTAAAATCTACCGATGGGCCGATCGCTCTTTGATTCCCAGATAGGCGACTAATATCAGCCTGCCAACTCTAATCCCTGATAAACATCCTCAGAATCAGCATTCAAATAAGGACGCTGCCAATCAATCCCCAACCCAGAAAACTGCTCAGAAATAGCAGTAATCCGACCCGCCGCAGAATTGTCCTCCTGTTGCCAAGCCATCAACAACCCATTGGCTATAATCTGACAGCGATTCATCCCAAAACTCTCCTCACTGCCAAACTTTTTGTCTGGTTCTTCCGCCAACCCCAAACCCGGTGCTAACTCCAGAGTAAACAAAGGTATTTCTGGCTTAAAAACAGACTGATTTTCTTGATAAACATGAGCCACAACCTGCCTGACCAACTCATAATCTGTTTTGCCAAAATAAAGCACCCCAGCATCATATCGTTGATAATCAACTGGATTATATAAAGCCTTAAAACTAAAAGGAATCCCCCTCTGATTTAACCTTTCAGTCAACCCAGTCATCACAGCCACCGCGCCTTCGGGAGTAACATTAAAATAGAGCCGCACCATAGCTTCCTCTCTCTGTAAACCGGCATTACCCACCGCCATATAAAAGCCATTTTGTACAAAATTCTTAGGCATCAAAATTGACACAACAGCACCCACTGCCGCCGCTTGCTCAGACTCTTGAAGATGCTTTTCCCGTTGGATATGCAGTCGCAAACCGCCCTTAGTCACAGCCAAACTGCCATCGGTTTCCTCTCTCAAAATTGACCAACCCGAATCAAAATATCCCTCCCCCTTGTTCGCTTCTTCCAACTGTAAATAAAAGTCCATAGCTACGCCAGCAAAACTATTATTCTCCAAATCTAATTGCTGACCCTTATTCTCAGAACCTAATGCTTGCGATGCTTGCATCGACCCATTATAATAAATACCATAAAGAAAACTCCTCAACTGTAAACTCATATATTTATCCTGTATTTCCTTCGGTAAAGCCTGAATCCGAGACAACATCTCAGCAGGCATTTCCCAGGGTTGATAGTTAGGATGACGAATCGAAAAATCAGCGGAAATTTCGAGATTTTCAACAATATCTAACAAAGCTTCCTTTAACCGACCTCTAACCTCAGGGGCTAAATGATGGAATTGAGAATTAAGTAATGACATAATTTTTCAAGATACTCAACGATATTAAACTTGGCCAACAACAGAAGAATTTATCTGATTTAAGTGAGTAGCAGTAGCCCCAAAAATCGTAGGCATTGATGATTCAGGACGACATAACAAAGCCTTGGCTACCTGAAGCATAGCAATTCCGGTATTATTAAAGATTTTTTGATACTGAACCATTGCCAAAATTGCAATAATTAAAGAAAAACCGGCCAACTGGACTACTTGCTTTAAGAAATCAGGACGATATTCTAAGATTTCTGGGAAAGTTTCTAAATAAGCTAAAGTTAACCCACCGATAGATGGCTGCAGCAATTCTAGGGGAGTAGTGGCTAGTCGCAGAGACTCTTCAATACTGAGAGAATTACTAATCACCAAGCTACCCAACCAAATTTGTAGATAACTAGCGATTGCCATTCCCAAATCAAATGCTGGATCTCCCCAATCAGACCTTTCCCAATCAATCAACCGGATCGCATTTCCATTAATATCTTCCCAGTTTCGATTCAGAAGAATATTATTCAGCTTGATGTCATTGTGAGTCAGACAAATAGGAGAAATAGTTTCACTGGCTCGATGAACTGCTTCTCCTAAGCTATCATATCGTTGATAAAGTGCAAAAAATTTCAATCCATCCATCGGAGCCATGCCAAAAATTTCAGGACCGATCCTTTCCAAACTCTCTAATAATAGCGGAGATACTTTCGGTTTTCCAGCAAACTCTTCTTTGACAAAAAATTCCCGATAAATACTCTGATTCCAGGTATCACGGTGAATTGTCGCCAAACAACTGCCGATTTGAGTAGCAACCTGAGCCGGAAAGAGATTCTCTTTAGAATAAAACTCTGCCAAATCCTGATAATTATCCAGATAAGTAGAAACTAAAATTGAGTTATCAGCATCGTGGAGCAGTAATTCTGGCAGAAAACTACGCCAATAGTCAATTTCAGGAAAGTTCTCTAGAAATTTGGGGATTCGCCATTCCCCAAAAAACTCGCCCACCGTTTCCTTTTCTAAATTAATAAATTGTTCTTGTTTAACCAGTAACTTTCGACCCTCTGGTAAAGTCACTAATAAGTTAAAATTTTTAGCCTGAATCTGCTCTACTCCCGGATTTTCTAGGCAGCGATCACAGATTTTTTGGTCGATTAAATAGTCATAAACATTTTGAGAACTTAACACAAATTTCATAATTACAATTATTCTCAAATATCGCTGATTTGTTTTTATTGATTTTAATTATAATTGATGATAGCCTTATTGCCAAGCTATTCATCTGCATTAAAAAAACATAATTAACACAATTATGTCTAAACTTCAACTAATCGCGCCAGTCAACCTACCTGTTAGATTGGTTTAGGGCTAATTGCGATCGCTCCATAGACAAAGAAACCGGGTTTCTCCACAGGGACAAGGCGGCTTTTGCTGCCTTCCATCAATTCGGTAAGTATGTGGTACGGTTTCGTTATGATTGATTTTTAAAAGTACCTTTTGCCGATCGATTATTTATGGCGAGATTTTTGCATCGATCGATCCCAAAATCAGAAAAAATTGCTTTTTTAGAAGATTTTTTAGCGGCAGATTATGAGGCAGCCCTAGGCACAATTTATACATCTGTGAGTAAAAAAGCAGTGGAAATTATGCCTGGTAAATTTGCTGAGATTAAGGTACCAACTCTTTTAGTATCAGG
>NZ_JADBTB010000061.1:0-57854 GCF_020246405.1 Microcystis sp. M083S1 | reverse complement strand
GATCGCTCCTCCTAAAAGAATAATTAACGTCCAAACTTGATTTTTTTGGGTTCCTTCCACCTTTTCTAGTCTTCTATCCATCCCATCGACTTTCTCAGTTAGTTTTGCTTGTCCTACCTCTAGCTTAGTTAGCCGTTCGTCGATCTTATCAAATTTCTGGTTAAAATCCTTCTGTAGGCTATCAAATTTCTGGTTAACATCCTTTTGTAAGCTATCAAATTTCTGGTTAACATCCTGTTGCAAGATGTCGATTTTTTGGTTAACCTCCTTGATGCTGTCTTTGATTTCCTTGAGGACGGATTCAAGACTATAAGTAACGGTTTCGTTAGACATTTTGGTAACATCCCTGGGAGTAATGATAGTATAATAATTTTATTTTAATCCTAAATCTGGTTATTAAAGACTGATTACCTATTGCCTAGGATTTAGTATTAAGTAGGTAGGCGTTAAAAATTATTAGATGCCCCCCTTATTAAGGGGGGATTAAGGGGGGATCGAACCTAAAATCCATTTTTAATTTAATTATAACCAGCTACTTATGCTAATATTTCTAAGGATTGCCAGAAAAGAAAGAGCGCCACGCTGCCGTTCCGATCGCTCCTCCTAAAAGAATAATTAACGTCCAAACTTGATTTTTTTGGGTTCCTTCCACCTTTTCTAGTCTTCTATCCATCCCATCGACTTTCTCAGTTAGTTTTGCCTGTCCTACCTCTAGCTTAGTTAGCCGTTCGTCGATTTTGTCAAATTTCTGGTTAAAATCCTTTTGTAGACTATCAAATTTCTGGTTAAAATCCTTTTGTAAGCTGTCAAATTTCTGGTTAACATCCTGTTGGAAGGTATCGATTTTTTGGTTAACTTCCTTGATGCTGTCTTTGATTTCCTTGAGGACAGATTCAAGACTATAAGTAACGGTTTCGTTAGACATTTTGGTAAAATCCCTGGGAGTAATGATAGTACAATAATTTTATTTTAATCCTAAATCCGGTTATTAAAAACTGATTATTTATTCTCCGTATAATACTAAATCTGGTTATTAAAAACTGATTATTTATTTCTCCTTTTGCCTTTTGCATGAGTAGAAAACGGGTTTCTCCGAGAAACCCGTTTTCTGTGGGTTACTCAAAGGATTGGGATTGAGCCGTGCTTTTATGATCAATCATAAACAAAACCCCCCACCAATGGGCGGGGGGTTTTTTAGTTACCTAATTCAAGGTTTAGCCGAACTTGCCGGCAGTGGAAGCGATCAAGAAGGCGGCGTAGGTGAAGATATAGCCAACGGTGAAGTGAGCTAAACCAACCAAACGAGCCTGAACGATCGAGAGAGCCACGGGTTTGTCTTTCCAACGAACGAGGTTCGCCAGAGGAGTGCGTTCGTGGGCCCAAACGATAGTTTCGATCAACTCTTGCCAGTAACCACGCCAAGAGATCAGGAACATGAAACCGGTTGCCCAAACGAGGTGTCCAAAGAGGAACATCCAGGCCCAGACAGAAAGGTTGTTAACACCGTAGGGGTTGTAACCGTTGATTAACTGAGCCGAGTTAGCCCAGAGGTAATCGCGGAACCAGCCCATCAGGTAGGTGGAGTTTTCGTTAAACTGAGCCACGTTACCCGACCAGACACCGAGGTGTTTCCAGTGCCAGTAGAAGGTTAACCAACCCAAGGTGTTCAACATCCAGAACATGGCTAGGTAGAAGGAATCCCAAGCAGAGATGTCGCAAGTACCGCCACGGCCGGGACCGTCGCAAGGGAAGGAATACCCGAAGTCTTTTTTATCGGGCATTAATTTGGAACCACGAGCGTCTAAAGCACCTTTAACCAGGATTAGAACGGTGGTGTGTAAACCAAGAGCGATCGCATGGTGAACGAGGAAGTCGCCAGGACCGATGGTTAAGAAGAGGGAGTTAGTGCCGCTATTGATCGCGTCTAGCCAACCGGGTAACCAAACATCACCGTAGTTAGGATAGGCGGTGTAAGCGATACTATCGGGGTTAGACAACAGTACGTTCATGCCGTACAGGGTTTTACCCGAAGCTGCTTGCACGAATTGAGCGAACACAGGTTCGATCAGGATTTGTTTTTCGGGAGTACCGAAAGCGACGACCACATCGTTATGAACGTAGAGGCCGAGGGTGTGGAAACCTAAGAAAAGGGAAACCCAGCTTAGGTGAGAGATGATCGCTTCTTTATGCTCCAGCATCCGCGCCAGCACGTTATCTTTGTTCGCTTCGGGATCATAGTCACGCACGAAGAAGATAGCACCGTGAGCGAAAGCACCCACCGCTAGGAAACCAGCGATGTATTGGTGGTGGGTATAAAGAGCCGCTTGGGTAGTGTAGTCCTTAGCGATAAAGGCATAAGGGGGTAGCGCGTACATATGCTGCGCCACCAGAGAGGTGATCACGCCTAAAGAAGCCAGGGCCAAACCGAGTTGGAAGTGGAGAGAGTTGTTAACCGTGTCATAAAGATTTTTGTGACCGGCTCCTAACTTACCACTGGGGGGTCTGTGGGCATTGAGGATGTCCTTGATGCTGTGACCGATGCCCCAGTTGGTGCGGTACATATGACCAGCCACAATGAAGATCACAGCGATCGCCAAGTGGTGGTGAGCCATATCGGTTAACCAGAGGGACTCGGTTTGGGGATGGAAACCACCTAAGAAGGTGAGAATCGCAGTTCCCGCGCCTTGGGCGGTACCGAAAATGTGGTTAGCAGTGTCGGGGTTTTCCGCATACACACCCCAGTCACCGGTGAAGAAGGGTAGTAAACCCGCCGGGTGGGGGGGAGTGGAGAGGAAGTTGTCCCAACCAACGTGCTGACCGCGGGATTCGGGGATAGCAACGTGAACGAGGTGTCCGGTCCAAGCCAGAGAGCTAACACCGAACAGAGCGGCGAGGTGGTGGTTCAGGCGAGATTCAGCGTTTTTGAACCAAGCGAGGCTAGGACGGAACTTAGGTTGTAAGTGTAACCAGCCAGCAAAGAGGAAAATCGCCGAGAGAATCAGCAGGAACACCGCACCTTGGTATAGGTCTTGGTTGGAGGTCATACCGATGGTGTAGAACCAGTGGTAAACCCCGGAATAGGCGATGTTAACCGGATTAGAAGCGCCAGCTTGGGTGAAGGCATCTACCGCGCCTTTACCGAACTGGGGATCCCAAATCGCGTGGGCGATGGGACGGATGTTTAAGGGATCTTTGATCCACTGCTCGAAGTTACCTTGCCAAGCGACGTGGAATATCGTACCGGAAGTCCACAGGAAAATGATTGCAATGTGGCCGAAGTGCGACGCGAAAATCTTTTGGTAGAGATTCTCTTCCGTCATGCCATCATGACTTTCAAAATCGTGGGCTGTGGCGATCCCGTACCAAATCCGACGGGTGGTCGGATCTTGGGCTAGATCTTGGCTAAATTTAGGGAATTTAGTTGCCATAGCTGTTTAGGAAATTCTCCTCTCTAAATAACTGAGGCTCTTACACGAGTGCTGGTTATTTCCTTTTTTAAATTCACCCACTGTAATAGGAAACGCTTACAGTGGTATCGGTCAATCGACGCTGGTTCAGCCTAGTCTTGCCAATCCCCGGGGGACTGGCAAGCCCTTATAGGCAAGTTTAGCCAATCGAGAGACTTCTGGCCAAGAAGAATGCCCAAGTGGTGACAATACCGCCTAAGAGGTAGTGAGCCACACCAACGGCACGACCTTGAATGATGCTCAGGGCGCGAGGTTGGATAGCGGGGGCAACTCTTAACTTGTTGTGCGCCCAGACGATCGACTCGATTAATTCTTGCCAGTAGCCGCGACCACTGAACAGGAACATCAAGCTAAACGCGAAGACGAAGTGACCGGCTAGGAACATGATTCCGTAGGCAGACAGGGCAGAGCCATAGGAGTTAATCACTTGAGCTGCTTGCGCCCAGAGGAAATCGCGTAACCAACCGTTGATGGTGATGGCACTTTGAGCGAAGTTACCGAGGGTAACGTGGGTGACAGTGCCATCGGGGGCGACGGTTCCCCAGACATCGGACTGCATTTTCCAGCTAAAGTGGAAGATTACGACCGAGAGGGAGTTGTACATCCAGAACAGGCCGAGGAAGACGTGATCCCAACCCGAAACTTGGCAGGTACCGCCGCGACCGGGACCATCGCAGGGGAAACGGAAACCGAGATTCGCTTTATCGGGAATCAGACGGGAACCGCGAGCGTAGAGAACCCCTTTGAGGAGAATCAACACGGTTACATGGATGGTGAAGGCGTGGATGTGATGCACGAGGAAATCGGCAGTACCGAGAGTGATCGGCATCATGGCCACTTTGCCACCCACTGCTACTACGTCGCCACCGAAAGCATAACTAGCGGTAGTGAGAGCGTTAGGAGCGGTGTTGCCGGGGGCTAGGGTGTGGAGACTTTGTACCCATTGGGCAAAGATGGGTTGTAGTTGAATTCCCGTATCCGAGAACATATCTTGGGGACGACCAAAAGCCCGCATGGTGTCGTTGTGAATGTATAAACCGAAGCTATGGAAGCCGAGGAAAATACATACCCAGTTCAGGTGGGAGATAATTGCGTCGCGATGACGGATCACCCGATCGAGCAGGTTATCGACGTTTTTGGCCGGATCGTAGTCGCGTACCATGAAGATCGCTCCGTGCGCTCCCGCACCGACGATTAAGAAGCCACCGATCCAAGTGTGGTGAGTGAACAAGGATAGTTGGGTGGCGTAGTCCGTCGCCTGATAGGGATAGGGCGGCATGGCGTACATATGGTGGGCCACGATGATGGTTAGCGAACCTAAGAGAGCAAGGTTAATCGCTAACTGGGCGTGCCAAGAGGTGGTCAGGATTTCGTACAGTCCTTTGTGACCTTGACCGGTGAAGGGACCTTTGTGGTTTTCGAGGATTTCCTTCATGCTGTGACCGATACCCCAGTTGGTACGGTACATATGACCAGCAATGATGAATAATACAGCGATCGCCAAGTGATGGTGAGCGGTATCGGAAAGCCAGAGACCACCGGTCACGGGGTTCAAGCCACCTTTGAAGGTGAGGAAATCCGAGTAAGCACCCCAGTTAAGGGTAAAGAAGGGGGTCAAACCCTGGGCGAAGCTGGGATATAAATCCGCCATCTTGCTCGGTTCGAGAATGAACTCGTGGGGCAAGGGGATGTCTTGGGGAGCTACTCCAGCATCGAGGAGTTTGTTCACCGGTAAAGAAACGTGAATCTGATGACCGGCCCAACCTAGGGAACCTAAGCCGAGTAAACCCGCCAAGTGGTGGTTCATCATCGATTCCACGTTTTGGAACCATTCCAGTTTCGGTGCGCTTTTGTGGTAATGGAACCAACCGGCAAACAGCATCAGGCCCGCCATAACTAAACCACCGATAGCGGTGCAGTATAGCTGATAGCTGTTGGTGAACCCGGAAGCCCGCCAGAGGTAGAACAGACCAGAGGTGATCTGAATACCGTGGAAGCCGCCGCCCACATCGCCGTTGAGGATGCCTTGACCGACGATCGGCCAGACCACTTGGGCGCTGGGTTTGATGGCCAGCGGGTTGGTTAACCAAGCTTCATAGTTAGAAAATTTCGCGCCGTGGAAGTACATTCCACTCAGCCAAACGAAGACAACGGCGAGATGTCCGAAGTGGGCGCTGAAGATTTTCCGAGAAATATCTTCTAGATCGCTGGTTTGACTATCAAAATCGTGGACGTTGGCGTGTAGGTTCCAAATCCAGGTGGTGGTTTTGGGTCCTTTGGCTAAAGTGCGATCAAAATGCCCCGGTTGCCCCCACTTCTCAAAGGAAGTAGGTACTGGGTCTTTATCTACAATCACTTTAGCTACCGCCTCTTTGGGGGGGAGTGCCATGAGGATTCTCCTCTCTCGACAATAGACTTAGCGTTTTATTTGAGGATAGATTTTTTAACCTAAAAAAGGCAAGTTGAAATCTGACCCACCTTTTGTTAATGTCGCTTGACTTTCCTCTTGGGTGAGATTCCAGTCGAAAGCATCAATAGTAGATGATAAGTCTTTGTTCTCTTGTCTGTTCGTTATGCTTAACAATAATTAAAATTCTCTTAATCCTTGATAGGAGAGACGTTTTCTGCTATGGACGGTCTTAGTCAGTGTCTGACTGGTGATTTTTCTTTACAAAAGTTTATCAATTGTCGCTCCGGAAGCCAATTTCCCCTTTTTCTCCCTCACCAGACCATATAGAAAATTCAATAGATAGATTCTCAAAAAACAATCAAACAATTCTGTAAAATTGAGGCCATAACCTCATCTTCTCGCGCTTTTGCTGACACCGGAGCATTCAATGACTCTAGCAAAAATCAATGGTTTGTATAGATTTTGGCCTTGGCTCTAGGAGGAACGTGCTATCCCTACTACATAAATTAATCCCAGTCAAAACCCTTCATATATGTCTTGTGATTGGTTTACTGACCACCCTGTTAACTGCCTGTGGCGATCGCCTGACGGCTACCAATCTCCCCAGTTCCGAAACCCCTCATCTTCCCGTCGTTCGAGGCCGCATTTCTGAGGTGGCCCCCCCGGTCCTAATTCAGGAACTGCGCCCCAGTTTAGAGCGTTACGCTCCCCAAGTAACGATTCTCAGTCCTCTGGCCGAACAAGTTTTCGATGACACTCAGGTGACAGTTAAACTACAAGTGTCGGATCTGCCAATTTTCCAAGACGATACCCTGAAATTAGGACCCCACTTGAGCCTAATTGTCGATAATGAACCGGCAGCAGCCATTTACGACCTCAAGCAACCGATTATCCTAGAAAATCTTGCCCCCGGTACTCACACCCTGCGCGTCTTGGCCCTGCGTCCTTGGCAGGAAAGTTTTAAAAATGATGGGGCATTTGCTGAAACAACCTTTCATATTCTGACAAAAACAGGCAAAAATGACCCCGATAACAACTTACCCCTATTAACCTACAGTAGTCCGCAGGGAATCTACGGTGCAGAACCGATCCTGCTCGATTTTTATCTGAGTAATGCTCCTCTACGTCTGTCCAATACTGCCAACGGGGATAATAATCTTCAAAATTGGCGCATTCGTGTCACTGTCAACGGTGAAAGTTTTCTGCTTGATACTTGGGAACCAATCTATCTCAAGGGTTTTGCCAAGGGCAATAACTGGGTACAACTAGAATTCATCGATGGTAAGGGAAATAAAGTCGAAAACGAGTTTAATACCAGCGTGCGCGTGATTAGCTTTGATCCCTCTTACCAAGACGGCCTCAGTCAATTGGTCCGCGGCGATTTATCCCCTACAATTGCCCGTAGCATTGTTGATCCCAACTATAAAACCATTCCCCGTCTAGAGGAAGAAACCCCCGTTATTGAGCCAGAAACCCCTATAGTTGAGGAAGAAGAAACCTCTATAGTTGAGGAAACCCCTGTAGTTGAGGAAAGCCCTATAGTTGAGGAAGAAACCCCTATAGTTGAGGAAAGCCCTGTTATTGAGCCAGAAAGCCCTATAGTTGAGGAAAACCCTGTTATTGAGTCAGAAAGCCCAATCGTGGAAGAAAAACCAGTGGAGACAGAAACAATCGAAAAGGTCGAGGAAACCCCTGAAGCGATCGAATCTCCCCTAACCACCATACCAGAGACAAAAGAGATTAACGAACCTGCCCCCGGTATTCAGCCTCCGCTAGAAGTGGAACCTATTCCCGAACCCCAGAACAATAGCGAGCAAAAAATCAGCATTTTTGATCGCGTTCAACAAACCTTCAATCGCTTCCAGTTGGCCTCTTCCTCAGCAGAAAAAGATATCGAACTACCCACCCTCGATCCTCAATTATTCAGCAATGTCGAGCGGTCTTAGAGCCTAGCTTAATCCAGTTTTCAGGGGAAGTGGGGAGGTGGGGAGGTAGGGAGCGGGAGAATGGGGGAATTTCAACTAACACCCTAAAACCCCAACACCCTAAAACCCCAACCTCCAACCCCTCGATCGAGAAATTATTAAACAAATATTTCGCAATATAGACAAAATCAGGAACTAAGTTATAATCTAAAACGTCTATAGAGAATTTACTAACTTTTTGCTTGAGGTAATTGTGTTTAACAAAATTTCCCTTGTCGCTGGTTTTGCCGGTTTAGTTGCCCTAACTACCGTTGGCGCTGTACCCGCACAAGCAGGACCACAAAATAACGAAATCTTGATCAGTCAACTGCGCGGCCATGACACCTACAGAGGTGAGCCGCAACTCAACCCCGGTGACTATATACTCGGTCGCGTCCGGGGAACCGTGGGTGGCATTATGTCCATCCAATTGATCAGACTTGTAACAGTGGATGGCAAAGAAATTTTCAACGGCGACTTTGCTGACGGAACCACCGCTCGTATTGTTGGGGATGGCACTGGTGGTGACGATGTACTATTGCAAGTGGTAGATGGCAAGTTAATTTATGTGGGTAAAGCTCATCCCTATTGGGTTTCCCGCTTGAAACTAAAATCAGAAATCGCCGTCAGTACCACTCGCTCGCAACTTTTAAGAGAACTTAACCAAAAAGAATCCGCTTGGGGACTTCCCGCTTTACCCCCGGAAACCAGAACCTTTACTGAAGTTGCTCCTCAACCCGCTCCCGAGCCTAGTGTATCTCCTATCCGCGGACTTTGGTAGTGGGAAGACATCAGCAGAAAATCTCTTGTCTTGAGACTGAGAAGGGTGAAAACTTTCCTCACAATCTAACCAATTTGGACTAAATAAATCCCTCTTTTTCAGATAAAAGGGGGATTATTATTGCTCTCTTAGGTTTGGTGGGTAAAATGTATTCTAAGATACAGTCCTGCTGGCGAGGGAGTGGAAGGAACCACTCCAGACACAGAGGACACAAAGATTGATCGCTTCTATAGTAAGTTAAGCTGATCACACAAAGAATAAGAGAGCCATGACCGAATCCAGATAGGGAAATTTCCCGATATTCACTCCAGTTCAAAAGACTGATTATTAAATTTTAGTGTCCGACAATTCTCCGTCACCGTCCGCACCACATCATCCGGCACACCATCAGGAATGTCAGCTTCAATCTCCAGTGTTACCTTAACCCTGGCCCCACTGAGTCGGGTGAGATGCTGGATGATCTCATTGGCGATCGCTGGAGCGTCTCGATTGATCCGCAGGGGATCGATCTCAACACTGCCGTAAAACCTCCGCAGAACCAGCTTTTTCTCAACCAGATCACCGGGAGTCTCTGTCACAGTTAATCCAACACCAGAGGGTAAAGATGGCGGCCGATCACGGTCACTAGAGATAACGGGATCAGTCTCGGCAGCGGTCGGGGGGTTAGCTGGTTTCTCGGCCTCTAGCTGCCCCATAGCTACATCAGGCTTAACCAGAAGGCTGTGACTGCTGATACTCGGGTTAATATCCCGAAGGATGACAAGACCAGTATATCTTTGCTTCGCCTCATCCCAGCCCTCTGCATAACCGAAGTTCTCCTGTACGAGCGTAGAACGAACCCCCTCCCGCACAGTTTGAAGTAGAACATCCTGGTTCTTGAGACGGGGCAAGTAAAGATACTGCGCTAGGTACTCCCACAGACGTTTCAGATCGATGTGGTTAGTTGAACGCCACAGGTATTTGTCGAGGGCTTCCCTCCGCAGGTTGTCACCAGAGTAATGGGTAATCAGTTGCTCCTGATGAACCAGTTTGCGGCTGGCTCGATCGATAGGCGAATCGTCCCCCTGAGCGTTGGTATCAGTCCAGTGGATGCCTTTCTGGGGGTCGGGTTGCTCTGGAACCAGCAGCCACTTATAGGTTTGGTTGAGGATCAGGCTTACCTCCTTGTCGGCTTGATCGCGCTTAGTGATCGCCTGTTTATTCTGAGAAACATCGAGATTGAGGGTTTCCTTATCCGCCACAATTGAATTCCAGGCAAGATATCCGGCGACGTTCTTCTCTAAGTTTTCCAAGTTCGACTTGTCAGCGGCAACAAATACAAGCGTATTCTTGTAATAGCGGGGGCTACCCCCTCTCTGATTGAGAATTTCCGCCACTAAACGCCGAGCGGGGCTATCTTCGGCGGATTTGCTGTGGGGTTGCCCAGTACCGAGAACTACAAGCCGCACCCCCAGATGAGGATCATCGGGAATATCAGCAGTTGATTCTGGGGCAATATGAATCGCTCCAAACTCGCCCCGCTGCTGGTCGGCCTTCAAGCGCCGGACGATTTCTTCTGTCACTTTATACCGCTCCTCAAAGAGCAGGTTTGCCCGATCTTGGGCTGTGCGGGTGACGTTGGGCTGATTGGAAATCCAGTAGCGGTTGCCATCGATGTAGAGGTAGGTGGCCCGATCTGTTAGCCGCCGTAGGGCATCACCAAAAGTGGCTACAGTCTCCCCCGGCTGCACGCAACCGAGTTTGATCCTCTTATCTTCTAGTCCTCGGTTAGCAGCCCGAATCGTGGGGGCCGAGCCAAGGTAAATAGTGCGCGTAACCCGACGGCAAGCAGAATAGCGTCCCAGGTTGGAATTTTGGCGATCGATGTCGAGGGGCAGAGAATTGGGGCCATCTACATCTTTTTCGATGATCGGAACCCAATTATCATCTAAGTAGCGGGTTAACTCCGACTGAACCTGAGCATCATCCATCGGGACGTGGGAGGGCATGATCAACAAGCTCTTGTCCTCTCGCTCCCAAAGGGAATGGATGACCTTGGCCATGAGTCGCAAAACACCCCTGGTGCGCTGGAATTTATCGAGGGTTGACCAGTCGGAGTAGAGGCGATCAAAAAATTCTGGGTGAATGGGATAGGCTTCCCGCAGGCGGCGTCTGTAGTCAGCCTCCAGGCATTCGCTAGGAAATTCCTGGGCCTGGGTGCGATACATCTCGGAGAAAGCTTTAATCACCGCATCCCGTGCGACAAATAGTTGCGGGTCAGTAGTGGTTTGAAAGAGACGGCGGCGGACGATCTCGAAACTCTCCTCGGCACTAGCGGGTCGCCAAGGGGATTGGATGCGCCCGATCGCATTTTTAAGGCGGTCTAGAGCCTCTGTACCCCGTTCTCCTCCGGTTTCAACATCTGTAGTCCGTACTTCTCCGGTTTTTTCGTCAACGGTTTCCGAAGCGGGGATACTCACAGCCAAAAGCGTCTGCTGGGCATTTTTTGCCGACTCGCTCAGGGTTTGGGCAAAAGTAAACTGGGTGTCAAAACTACCGCCAGCAATATCGTTCTTGTCGTGCAATTGCCTGGCATAGGCAACCCATTCGTCGATCAAGATCAAACAGGGTGAAAAACGATTAAACAATATTTTGAGTGCGTCTCCCGGATTAGTGGAAGTTTCATCGGCGTTGCGAACCAGAGCGTAGCCCTCAGCGCCGCCGAGTTGCCAAGCTATTTCTCCCCACAGGGTCTTGATTTCTGGGCGATTTTGCTTGTTGTGTTCCGGTTTGTAGGGGGGAATGCCACTAGGCTGGACTTTAGTGCCGACCAGAACAGCAATGTTGACATTTTCGGGGGGTTTTTTAATGTTCAGAGCTTGGAAGATCGACTCCATACCGGGAAGATCTTCGATCGCCAAAGCATTGCACAGATGGTAGAGGGCCAGCATGGCGTGGGTTTTTCCGCCACCGAAGTTAGTTTGCAGTTCAATCACCGGCTCTCCGCCATTACCACTCAGACGCAGCAGGGCATTGGTGAGGAGTTGCTTGAGTCCTTCGGTGAGGTAGGTGCGGCGGAAAAATTCCGTCGGGTCGCGGTATTCGTCAGAGCCTTCATCGAGATAGACTTGCCAGAGGTCGGCGGCAAATTCGGCCTGTTGGAAGCGTCCAGAAGCCACATCGGGGTGGGGGGTGGCGATTTCCCGCCAGGGTTTCAATCCCGACATCGGTTGTCCTTCCGTAGGTGCGATCGCTTGGCGCCTTGTCTCTCGCCGGGCCTGTTCTTCAAAGCGAAGTCTGAGGATTTCTTGCTTCTGCTTCTCCACCTCTTGGGTGTCGGCGGAAACCGAACTCAGTAGGCGAGAGATGCTATCAAAAGCCCGGTAAGCATCGTCGAGGCTGAAAGCATCGTTATGGGCCCAGGCGTTGCGGACATCTCTTAGTTCACTGGCCAGAGAGCGATCGCTTCTGCCTAGGGTTTTCTTAAAAACTTCATTCCACTGCTCCCAGAGGACAATTAGTAGGGCCGAAACGTCTTCCTTGAGGACGGCATCACCTGTCCTGCGGATCGTGTAGCTCTCAGGGAGGCAACTTAAGGCCACGGCCACCCACTTCTGGCCGTAGCTTGCTTTCATTTCTCGTTCTATGAAGGGGTATAGTCCCTCTCTGAGGAAATCTAGGGCGCGTCCGACTCGTTCACGATTGCTGATTGCCATGGGATTTGATGAGGAGTTATTTTTATAATGCCTCAATTTGGGAGAGATAACCACACGAAGGGGGATTTTGAACCACAAAGAACACGAAGGGGGATTTTGAACCACAAAGGCACAAAGAACACGAAGGGGGATTTACCACAAAGGCACAAAGGTCACAAAGTTTGGGGAACCACAAAGGCACAAAGGTCACGAAGGGGGATTAACCACAAAGGCACAAAGGTCACGGAGGGTTAGGTACTTGTGCTTGAGTGGTCTGTGGGGAGACGATTTCACCACAAAGAAACTCTATGCTGATTCCGTAGATGGTTAGGGCTTCGTAAAACTCGGCCCAGTCTGAATCCACAGCGTTGATAATGGGAGGGCAATCTTGTGCGGCGAGGGCAACAGCGACAAATTTTCGGTCTGATGGGTCGAATTTTTTTAATTGAGGATCATCAGGAAATTCTTGAAAGCTATTATCTTCTGAAGGATGAATCTTGACTTGTTGACAACGTTGAGAGTTTGTCTGATTAGTCAATACCCATTTGAGAAATGCGTCTCCTATTCCTGGTTGTCCTGTTTGATTTACTTTGTTTCTATATTCTTTTAAGATTAGCCATTGATTGTCTATCACAATGATTCCATTTTCTTTTATGTCTCTTAAATATTGTCCTGTCCTTAACTGACATTTAGGAGTAACTTGAGGACAATCTCTACCGTTAGCGGCGATTAAGACGTTTGTATCAATAATGACTTTCATGGGTTTATTCACTAACTATCTGACGTTTTATAGCAGCTTCGGTCATGGCAAATAAATCTCCTATTTCATCACCAAAGAAATTTTCTGGCCAGTTGGCAATATTTCCAAAGTCGTCGATTTCTAAGGTGGTTAAACTAGAGCTTCCATCTTGCTTGGAATTACAGAAGTAAAGTTTAATGTCTTGAGGGCTTAATCCGTCTTTTTCTTCAGCAATACGACGCTGAAGACGACGCAGTAAATGTTCGCTATGACTCTCGACAATGATTTGAATTTTGCGAGTTTTAATAGCATCAATAAATACATCGGCAAGTCCAGCCTGTACGGAAGGATGCAGATGAATTTCTGGCTGTTCTAAAATGATTGTTGAGCCTTCTGGCGCATAATAACACAGAACCAAAACAGGTAAAACCTGAGAAACACCAAAGCCGACATCTGTTATTAAAACTTTTGCTGTATCGGGAAATCTTTGTACCAAAACTTCATAGTCTTTGCGATCTTTTGCAATTGCTTGCACCTGAAAACTATGAATTAGAGCTAATTCTTTTAGCCAGTAAGCAATGGTCTCTTGAATGGTTGATTGTTGAGAAGCTAGTAAGGCCGGAATAGCTAATTCTCCCCTACGACCAACATCTCGCGGTTTTTCTCCGGCCCAAGAGTAAATTCTTTTGGGGTATTCTCTCAGGGGACCAAGATAATAGATACTCTCAAATGCTTTTTCATAGGCTAGGGAAAAATCCGATAAAAAGCCTGTATTTTGAAAATAACTAATTGCTTGGTCAGGAAAACCATAGTTTTTTATTGGAACTGGGAGAGGCCAAGCTCTCCCCCTACTTCTTTTCGGTTGATATCCTTCTGATTGTAGTTCATATTCACAGGAGTCTTTTTCGGCATTTTTCTTGAATTTAAAGCTTATATTTTCTGAATTATAGTTAAAATTATAGCAAAAGTTTTCTAAAAATATTTGATTATCATTTAGCTTTATTTCTGAATAAAATTCCAGAGAGTTTAAGGAAAAAAGTACATCTTCTTGAGAGCTTTCGGGATTAAAAATATTTAATTCTTCTGATAAATCCCATTCTAATTTAAAAGAGATTACACTGGGGATAATGTGATTATAAGCAATATCATACAATGTCCCTAACTCAACATAACTTCTTTCATCCCCTGTGTTTAAGACCCTTTGGCGATCGCTGGACTCCACAGTTTGCTTGAGAAGTAAAAAGAATTGAATAATGCTGGATTTTCCAGAGCTATTATTACCAAAAAATCCTGTAAGAGAAGCTAAGGAAATGTCTCCTGTATCTTGCCATGATTTAAAGTTTTTAAACTTGATTGTTTTAAACATAATTACAATTTGAGATTAGAAACTTGTGGGGATTTGGGAGAGGGGGGATTTTGAACCACAAAGGCACAAAGGTCACAAAGTTTGGGGAACTACAAAGGCACAAAGGTCACAAAGTTTGGGGAACCACAAAGGCACAAAGGTCACAAAGTTTGGGGAACCACAAAGGCACAAAGGTCACAAAGTTTGGGGAACCACAAAGGCACAAAGGTCACAAAGTTTGGGGAACCACAAAGGCACGGAGGTCACAAAGATTAGGTAGATGGTGTCCATAGCTCAATGTTTTTAAACCAAGTTAAGTCTCTGTAATCGAGAGTCCAGATTAGGGCGTTAAATTTTTGAGCAATGACTACCACTGAAGCATCTTCTAGACTACCCTGCCAATTGGTCATTTGTATGACTAAATCAAATGTAGTCTGCATGGTTTCCATTTCAAGCGGCACGATTGTGGTCTCTTCTTTAATTATAGTTAATGCCTTTTGCGCTACTTGTGGACATTGTTCCCTAGCTACGAATTTATAAACCTCGAACAAGATGGGTAAAGGGGTTAAAACTGCGCCAAATTCCTGCGGTAGTTGTGCAAACCCCTTTATCGCTTCCTTGTGGTAATTATCTTGGCTCGATAACAGGGCAATAAGTGGCCCGGCATCAAGGACTAATCGTCTCATGTCAAATAATCTTCGTTAACGGAGGCATCTGGTGGGGCATTCTCGACAATTCCCGCTAGTTCTAGAAGTCTAGAGGTATCTTTGGGAATTAGTTTGATTTCTAGGGCTTCTTGAACTACACTTAACGGGGTTTCTTCGGGATGCTCTTTTAAGTAGTTATTGAGACGTTTTGCTAAGTTATCGGGAACTTCAATGGTTAGTTTCATGGGGGTTACTACTTGATTTTAAAACTCTGTGTTCTCTGTGTCTCTGTGGTTTAAATTCACCACAAAGGCACAAAGGTCACAAAGAAAAGGATAGTTGTTCGGGAGAGGGTTTATATTCGTTGGCTAGGCGGGTGATTTCTGGCCAAGAGGTGACGAGGCTATTGTAAGCTATGGCTTCTTGGGTCCAACCTTTTCTGTCACAGAGGCTATAAAGTCTATAGGCGAGTTCTTTGGCTAAATCGGCTTTGTTTCCTAGTTTAGCCAAGAGTTCTGCGGCTCCGGTTTCGCCGTTTTTATCGAGGGTATGGATGAGGTATTGGGTGATTTCCCAGATGGGTGTCCGCTCATCTTTTTCTGGCTTCCAATCGGTTTTAAGATCTTCGCGCTTGAGTAGTCGCACTTTACCTGCTTTTGCTTCTAGTATGCCAGCTTCAACCATGCCCTGAATACTGGTGTTTTTGGCTTTGGAGAGGGTTTCTGCATTGCCATATAGTGCTTCGTTGAATTGGTACTGCTCGAACCAAGTCAGCGCCCAACGGGTATCACTATCAAATTCTCCTTCTTGTTCGGTGAGAAATTCGTCGAGAATCTGGTTAATCAGTTGCAGGGCGGTGCGAACACCCATGGAAGTGCCGTTAGATTCGAGGATAGCGGCGTATTTGGAGTAGATTGCCATCCCGGGCCCAATACTGGCTTGGGCGAGGTCAACGGGGGCAATATTGCCCTGTTGCAGCAGTTTTAGGGCTTGGGGAAGGTCGCGCTTCAGTTCGTTGAGGAATTGCCGGCGGCTGGCTTTGGGCGCGTCGGCGGGACGGGGACGACACACGAGAACTATAGATGAGGCGAGGGCGTTGCTGTTTTGTCCACGCATCCTTCTTGCAAGCTCTGTCCGTATTGGCCATGTGCCATCGATCATGAAATTGGACTGCATTAAGCCTTCTAACATGGTTTCCCAGCCTGTTGAAGCTAGACCAAGCTGCTGTTCTTCTTGGTCGTCGCTATCTTCTTTACTTTCTGCCTGTTTAAAAGCGTAATAAACCGTCAAAGGATAGGCTGGATCAGATGACCTATATAGCTTGTTGAACGTTGCACCTAATCCTTGTTCAAAAAATAATTTTGCCCTTTCTTTACCACCATGCCGATAGGGATCAGCTACCAATTCCGATTTTTTAGGAACAAGTACGGTAGATAAGAGTTTTGGATACAGATACACTAAGGTACTTCGCAACCAAACATAGAGAAAGTCGGACAAATCAGAGTATGGCACAGCATCATAGTAGGGAGGATCTGTCGAAAAGAGGAAGGACGCATCAGGTTCCAATTGAGCAGCGTCAATTTGCAATACTTCTCCACTAGCATTCAAACAGTTGTTAGAATCTAAAATGTGATAAATAGTTTCAATACCGCCGAAAAAATTGCCACTAGATTCAGAAAATGGATTGCTTTCTGCAAAATCCCAGGTCATCGAAATGGCTTGCCTAGTAAAGGTGTTTCTTGCGTGTTCACGGTTATTGGCCCAAGTAGCAATAGTAGAATTGCGATCTGCAAGTTTATCCACTCCAAAAGCCAAATAAGTCGCCACCGCATCCGCATAAGCCGTCGCACCTATTCCCCCATCATTAAGAGGTAAATCATCATCAGGGATTCCTGCGGCTACTGCATCAGCTTTAATCTTTTCTCTAGTTTCACTTACTAAATCGCTAAAAGTAGTGAGGGCGACGAGTTGACGGGGAGTGAATAAATCGGCGTGTTTCGTCATGCCATAAATTACTGGAGTAACATGACGAGAATTAAATACCAATTCACTTTCTGGTTTCCATTCAGGCTGTGCTTTTTTAGCGATATATTCCTGTTCCTCATCAGGAGAAAGATAAACCCTTCCCCCTTGTCCTTCAGCGACAATAGCCATTAACTGAGCATCCATCCGGCCTGCCTTACCTTCCCTACGGATATGATCCAAGAGAACAGGAGTATTACAAGCGATACAAACTGCACCCTTGCGGTTTACCGTCCCATCTGGGGCCGTACCCTTACCCGTCTTCACCTCAAAGCGGATTTTGGGTGGCACCCCAGAGACACCAAAATCATCCCCCTTTGTGTCCTCTGTGCCTTTGTGGTTAAAATCCCCCTCAGTGTTAACATCTCCCACAAAAGGCTCAACCCAAGCCTCCTTACCCTTCTTCGTCGAAAGCTGAAAACTGCGGACCAGAGGCATCTGACAGCCACAGGCCGGATTAGGACACTTCACCGTCCTGGCCCAAAGCCAAGCAATCACCTTAGTGTCCTTTGTGCCTTTGTGGTTGGTTTCCACCATCGGATAAAGATAGCCAATCCTTTTAAAAGCCTCATCCCGCATCCACTGACCGTAATAGCGCACATCTGCGGCCAATCCCTGGGACCCTTCCCAGGAAGAAATCTTTTGTTTTTGGCGAGAATCGGGATTAACCGGCGGTTTATCCTTAAACTTGGGCGGAATCTCGATCAAAGCCTTAGTAATCAACACCGCCACGGGATTGAGGTCACTACCGTGGGCCTGCAACCCCAAGCGCTGGGCCTCCAAAGGAATGGAACCACCACCACAAAACGGGTCATAGGCGGGGGGGGCATATTTAGCGATATAATCCCGTATAGCATCAGGTTTAGTGGGAGGTTCTTCCCCACGTTCCCAAGCTAAACAGCGAGCAATTTCTCGCTGTGCTTCTAGCAATACTCCTGAATTAGGCTGGTTAATCTCATCCCAAGATACCAACCCTCTAACCACCTGCTTAGTATTACCTTTTTTGTCCTTTTCAAGCTCAATCCTACCCAAAATATCAAACAATCGCTGCCGTTCCCGATTCTGTGCTTCTTCCGTGGGAAATTTCTCTGGCCAACTGGAAGGATCATCCACCAAAGAAGCCCATAAAACCGCCCGACAAGCCGCTAAAGGTCGCCTGGCCCACCAAAGATGTAGAGTAGAGGGATGACCATGGCGAATCGACTTTTCCCGTGCCGATTCGACGTTAATGGCTTCTAGGGGTAGGGCCACTTCAATGAGTTTTTTACGGTAGGTCATGGGAGATAAAAGAACCACAAAGGCACAAAGGACACGAAGATTGAGGAACCACAAAGGCACAAAGGACACAAAGATTAATTGTTGACAAGGCGTTTGATGCCTTGTTTGAGAACGGGAACGTTAAAATTAATCAGTAATCCTAGCCAAAGCCGGCGTAATTTGAGATAGGTTAACAACTGGGCCTCGTGAATGGGGGTAAGTTGTTCAACGGTTTTCAGTTCGACAATAACCAGATTTTCCACCAATAGATCGAGACGATAACCACAATCAAGTTTAACACCGCGATAAATCACTGATTGAGGAACTTGACGCTCCACCGCTATCCCCCTATCCAATAACTCGTACTCTAAACAGGCCTCATAGGCCGACTCCAATAGTCCTGGCCCCAACTCCCGATGAACAGCGATCGCCGCCCCAATAATCTCCTTAGATAAATCATTAGCCCTCTCATCCATAACCTTAGTGTCCTTTGTGCCTTTGTGGTTAATCCCCTTAGTGTCCTTTGTGCCTTTGTGGTTCTTCTATCTTCGTGTCCTTCGTGCCTTTGTGGTTCTTCTATCTTCGTGTCCTTCGTGCCTTTGTGGTTAATCCCCTTCGTGTCCTTTGTGCCTTTGTGGTTAATCCCCTTCGTGACCTTTGTGCCTTTGTGGTTAATCCCCTTAGTGTCCTTCGTGCCTTTGTGGTTAATCCCCTTAGTGTCCTTTGTGCCTTTGTGGTTAATCCCCTTAGTGTCCTTCGTGCCTTTGTGGTTAATCCCCTTAGTGTCCTTCGTGCCTTTGTGGTTAATCCCCTTAGTGTCCTTTGTGCCTTTGTGGTTAATCCCCTTAGTGTCCTTTGTGCCTTTGTGGTTCAATCATATCCCCCCTGTCCCATAACTCTCCCCAATTATAATTAACACTACACGCCCCAAAATCCGGTTCTCTCTGGAATGGCCGGCGCACATATCTGACCTGAACCTCCTCTGAGGGAGAAACCGAAACCAAGGCCAGCAGAAAATCCTCTGGCTTGTTAAAGGATGCAAGGATCTCGTTCTTGGTGACAGTCACCGTCTCTGCTCCTTCTACTCTACCCTTGACTTCGATAAACCGTAAGCGGCCTGTTCCGGTCCTGCGCGATTCGATGTCATAGCCGCACTTCTCGGCACTCACATCCCGCGGTTCATACCCCAAAGCCTTCTCAGCCGCCATGACTGCCGCCATTGCCAGCTGCTCGACGCGCTTTGTCTCCCGGGCAAACATTGGCTTGCCTAAAAGTCGCCCTAACAGGCCCCCCGGTACGATGAGGGCTGCTCCCACCACCACCGGCGGCGATGGGGATAAATGACGCTCCTGCTCCAATTCAGACAAGCGCTTTTGCAACCGCGTTTGTAGTTCATCGGCCCGCATCTGGGCTTTGTTGGAATTGATCCGCGCATTTGTCTTCCCCGCTTCTTCCTGTAGGCGCAACTGGGCCGCCCGATGGTCCCAGTAGTTGATCTCCTTGGTCAGGCGGTCTTTAACTGCTATAAGGGTCTTTTCAATTAACTCTTCCTTGCGCTGCCGTACCTCCTGAAGATGGGAAGAGACGAGGTTAGCGATCGCATAATTGCGGGCCCGGCTCTCAATCTCATTACCGATAGGGAGAGAATCAAGGATCGGCCCTAGGATCGCCCGCTCCTCCTCCTGCAAAGGACGATAATCTAGATAAGGGGCATACCCAGCATCCTTCTCTCCCTGTCTCTGTGGTGCAAACAGAGGAATTTCCACATACTGCATTCGCCGCGACACCACCCGCCGTCTGCCATCGGGATTTAGCCGAGCGTCTTGAATGGCGTGTTCTAAGTACACCAGCGCCCGAATTTCCTCCCTCGGATCACTGTCATCAACTAGGATAGCCCCCCGTCTGAGTAATTCCCGATGCCGTTCCAAGACAAGATCGATAGTGGCATCTAACAGGGGATGGCCGGGACAGACAAAGGTAGCAACGGGTTTACCCGGAACACTAATCAGGTCTTTATCAAAACAGATGCGCTCATAGCGTTTGAGAATTGGCTCTCCTATCCCGAAAAAGCGGTCTCTGTTACGGATAACGGCGGGGACGTTGGTAATCTCGTATCGCTTTGGCTCTCGCTGGCGTAGGGTGCCGCCTAAGCGTTGGAAGGCTTCGAGGAAAAATGCGGCAATGAAGTGCGGCTGTAACCGTCTGGCTTCGGCTCGCTCCATATCTTCTCGAATTTTCTGAACCTTGGAAGCATCGATCGAATCCCGTGCTAGGGCGCGTTCTTCCAGCAATTCCCTTAGTCTCTCTTGATCGAGCTTTTCAGAGATGACCTGGTTTGAGCTTGCTTTTATATCTGGGTGATCGCCGTAACGGATGGCTTGGATGAGAAGTTCGCGCAATTCTTTTCCCGCAATGGCTTTACCTAATACGTCGAACACCCGTCCGCCTAAAGCTTTTTGTTCGGCTTCGAGTTTTTCGAGGAGCGTCCGATACACATCTCCCTCGCGGGTTTCGTGAGCCACCAAATTCCAGAGATGACAAACCTCGGTCTGTCCAATCCGGTGAATACGACCGAATCGCTGTTCTAGACGGTTTGGGTTCCAGGGTAGGTCATAATTGACCATGAGATGCGCTCGTTGCAGGTTGATCCCCTCTCCGGCGGCATCGGTGGCCAGAAGTACCTGTACTCCTACGTCTTGCTTGAAGCCTTCTTCGGCTTTTTTGCGGTCTTCCCGACCCATGCCACCGTGAATGGTGACAACAGTTTCTGGGTTGCCAAGGAGTGTACTGATCCGCTCTTTCAGGTAGTTGAGGGTGTCTCTGTGTTCGGTGAAGACGACTATTTTGCGGCGGTATCCTCCTGCATCGAACATCTCTGCTTCATCCTGGAGAAGATGGGAAAACTCTTCCCACTTACGGTCTTTTCCGCTCCGTCGAACGGTATTGGCTAGGTCTTCAAGCTTTTTCAGCAGGGCGATTTCAATCTGTAGTTCGGCAATGGTACGCGATGCTGTGGCCTGATCGACCACCTCCTCGACCGTAGCCTCCCGCTCGCTGCTATCGGTATCCTCAAAGTCGTCATCGATGTCGTCTTGGTCAAGGACGGTAGCAAATTCTATCTCCAGCGACTGGCCTCGCTTGAGCAGTTCTTCTTCTCGGAGTCGCTTTTGTAGCCGTTCTCGTCGTCGTTTCAAGGATTGATAGATGGCTTCCGGAGAGGAGGCGAGGCGGCGTTGCAAAATGGTGAGGGCAAAGCCGACTGTCCCCTTGCGCCCGTCGTTGGCCAGGGCTTCGGCTCGGTCAAATTCTTCGCGTACATACTCGGTGACTCGACTGTAGAGGATCGCTTCTTGGTCGGAGAGGGGGTAACTGACCGTGTGAGCGATTCTTTCGGGGAAAAGTGGCTTGCCGTCAAACTTAAGCAGTTCCTCTTTGACCATGCGGCGCATCAGGTCGGAAGTATCTGATACATGAACTCCGTCCCGGAATCGCCCCTCAAAGCGATCGCCATCGAGTAGAGCTAGGAATAACTGAAAGTCTTCTTCTTTGCCGTTGTGGGGAGTAGCGGTCATCAGCAGGAAGTGGCGGGTAATGCTAGAGAGGAGTTTGCCTAATTTGTAACGCTTTGTTTCCCTAATTTCCCCACCAAAGAAAGAAGCGGACATCTTGTGGGCCTCATCGCAGATGACCAGATCCCAATCAGTCTGCTGGAGTTTCTTCTGGAGGTCGTCATTACGGCTGAGTTTATCAAGCCTAGCAATGACCAGACCCATTTCGGCGAGCGCGTTGCCGGTGCGGGCCGTTTCGAGGCGGTCGTTGGTGAGGATATCGAAGGGAAGGTGAAATTTGTTATGTAGTTCATCTTGCCACTGCACTGCGAGGCTGCCTGGACAGACGATTAAGCAGCGCGCTAAGTCACCTCGAATCAGGAGTTCTCGAATTAACAATCCCGCCATGATGGTTTTCCCGGCCCCGGGGTCATCGGCCAACAAAAAGCGTAGGGGTTGGCGATCGAGCATCTCACCGTAAACAGCAGTGATTTGATGAGGGAGTGGTTCCACCAGAGAGGTATGGACGGCTAGAAGCGGGTCAAACAGGTAGGCCAACCGGATGCGATGGGCTTCGGAAACTAGGCGCAGCAAAGCTCCGTCGCCATCGAAACCCCACGGTCTTCCTTCGGTGAGAATCTCTAGGGTTGGCTCTCGGTATCGAAAGAGCAGTTCTGTGTAGGGTTGTCCGTTGGTATCTTTGTAGGTCAGTTCTACCGCGTCGCTGCCATGCCACTTGGCCTCGATGACGGTAATGCTTTGATTGGGCAGAATGCCGTTGACAATAGAGCCGCTCGTTAGTTCCTCAAGTTTAGTCATGATCGCCTAAAGACCGATGTCTAGGAATAATTGCATTTCAGCCCATATCCTCGTCAAAACATCGGTAAGGGCATGATCGCTATCTAATTCGATTAACTGCACCCAAGGACGAGAAAAAGCATAATAGCGACTATTTTCTAGGGGAATCACCTCATCGGCACGACCATGAATAATCAAGGTGGGAAGCTGCCTGATTAACTTGTCTTGGGGATAATTGGCTAAATCTTCGATAAATTTGTAATAGATTGGCAGATAACGGCGATAACCGTAGTGATAAACCGATAAACTCCCAGATTTTTGCCAATTGGCTAGGGTTTCTGCTTCCAATTGTCCTAACCAAATCGGACCGAAATTAAAAGCGGGAGCTAATAAAACGAGCCTTTGCACCTGAAAATAAGTTTCTGCCAGCCAAGCTGCCGTTAAACCGCCAAAACTGGAACCAATCAGAGTAACAGGAAGCTGAGATTGTTCAATCAATTGGCCGACTTGAACAATCTGACGAGTGAGAGTTAAGCTAGAAAAATCATCACCGTTAAGATCGGGAATTTCCATTGCTAAACCCCTCTTTTGCCAACAATGTCTCAAAAATTGCGCTTTTGTTGATTGGGGGCCAGAAGCAAAACCGTGTAGATAAATATATCTGTTCTCAAGGACTGCCATTCTAGAACCAATCAGATTTCCTCATCTTGCTCTTTGGCAGCACTGGGAGAAGAATTATAAATAGCATCTAACTGTTGACGAGCATCTTCAACAGTGAGAGAACGAATCACTAACAGGGGTTCATTAATCGGTTGTCCAGTCTCGTCCAAAAGTTCCGGATGGGAAGTCATGGGATAACCGTAGGGATTATAGGAATTAGCCGATTTAGCAGGACGTTTCTGGGAATCCATGCTGACAGTAATCAGACTCCGAATTAAATTATTAATGGTCAAAAAAGCGATAACTGTGAAGGCGAGGATATAGAGCAGATGTAACATTGGCCGAGTCTCCCATGAATTATGTGTGAATATTCCTAATTGCCAAAACTTTATGCTAAAAATTCGCTTAACTCTCTAGCTTACCAAAAAGTTTCAGGTTAAGCGTCAGTTTGAGGAGATTGATATTCTCCCCAACCCTGTAATCGACGACGACGACTGCTGACACCCCAACACTCTGCCACCAACTGATGCCAAGGCAACAACATCTTAGCCTCGATACCCACCTGACCACCCGTGGTTTTAAAGAGTAAATAAGCCGTGGCCACCTCCTGTTGGGCGTTTTTGACTCTTGCTAATAAATCGTCTTGTTCCTCAATGCTGAGAAAGGATAATCTCTCGGATTCGAGGAGGAGACGGGAACGGGAAAACCAATGGGTGAAATCCTCTAGTAGAGGTTCCAAGATAGTTTTCAGGAGTTCGTTTTCGGTGGGTTGCGAAGGAAACATTATTTTTATAATGACGATTTTGCTTACCTTAATCTTAGCGTTATTTATATTTCTTAACATTATGACGGGAAAACTTTAAGATTTGCCCCGGCTGTAGGCGGCACTAAAGAAATCCAGTTCACAACTAAGGGCATAACGATAGGATAAAGAGATATTTTCCGTCATCAGGGCGTATTTATCCGCTAATTCCTCTAACTGGCTTGCTAAAGCTGCGAATTCATCCCCACTATAACTATCAATCCAAGCTTGATAGGGATTCTCAGAAATCGGCTCTAGGGCTAATTGTTGGCCTAGATAAGCATAAAGACGCATACAGGGACTCATCACCACGGCAATCGCACCGATGTCACCCATCCAAGCGGTAGCGAGAAGAAAATCCCGATAGCGACGGGTGGCATTAGCGGGCTGAACCTTTCTCAGGTCAACCCCCCACTGTAAAGCGTAATTTTCGTGTAATTCTAATTCCGTTAATACCCCTGCCGCTAACCGATGAAAGCTAGTAAATCCCTGCCAATCGGGAGCTTTAGCGGCGGCGATACTGTAAGCACGGGCGAAAGATTCCAGAAAAAAAGCATCTTGACCGACATAAAAAGCGAAACAGTCCCGTTTAAGCTCTCCTGTGGCGATACCTCGCACAAAAGGGTGTTCTAGACAAGCTTGCACTAGATCTTGATGGCTGTGCCAAAGTTGCTGACTAAGCATAGGAAAATACTAATTAGGTGGACGTGGGAATTATGAATTATGAATTATGAATTATGAATTATGAATTAGACATCTTCAAAAATTATAACCCAGTCACAGCTTGCTTTTAGCCTATATACTAATTAAGTAGTTCGATAGCTGAAATGTATATCTATCGTTGCTAATTCAATTTCACTGAAAAAATATGAGGCAATTAAAATAATTTTTATTCGGGTAGATTCCTTAACTAGAAAGACTTTTGGTCTTGAGATAATATTAGGTCGAGGTCTATTGGGAAGGGGTGAGTGTTTAAGGTTGGTTAACTAGAGTTCGGCATCTCACAGGGTGACAGAGAGCCTGAGTTGTCACAGTTTCAATTCCTTAACCCAAACTGACGCTAACCCTGTTACAATACAGATAACTGACTAAATTGGAATTAAAGACTATGCGACTTAAGCGATGGGAGTCCCCCCGCCGTCAGGGACGTAACGACAAAGGCAAGGGTGGTTCGGCCCGACAGCGACAACTGAAAAAACAATTTAAAATGTTGTCCAAAAAACTAAAAGGGGGAGAGAGTAACATCTCTCCTCTTTTTTTGTCCCCAGCAATCGCCGCTAAAAAATCTTCCTTTGGGAAACTCTCAGTCTTCTGAAACAGTCCCAGACTTGAGCCACTTTCAGATTAGGAAAAAAAATGAAGCGTACACTTGCCGTCATGACGATGACAGTAGCTTTAACCCTCACCAGTAACCATTCTAGCCTTGCCGGAGCAATCTTCGATCGCATTCAAAAAACTGGGGTAATTACTGCCGGCGCTCGTAAAGATGCTATTCCCTTTGGTTTTGTCAACTCCCAGGGCAAGTGGGTGGGTTACAGCCTTGATATGTTAGAGTTAATTCGCAAAGAAACCGAGCGGAAGTTAGGAAAACCAATTAAGTTAAAAATTGTTGAGATTACTCCCCAAAATCGTTTTGAAAAGTTAAAAACAGGGGTGATAGATATAGAATGTGGCTCCACTACTTTTACTTGGAAAAGAGAAAATGAAGTGGATTTTTCCGTTAGTTATTTTGCCAGTGGCACTCAATTACTCACCCGCAAAGGTAGTAATCTCGATGACATCGGTAGCTTGGCAGGCAGACGCATTGGAGTGATTGCCAATACTACTAATGAAGCGGTGATTAAAACCCAACAACCCGCCGCTATTTTGGTCAAAGTTAAAAATCGTGGCGAGGGTTTACAAAAACTAGAAACGGGAGAAATTGACGGTTTTGCCAGCGATGGCATTACCCTAGAAGGTTTAAGGAAAAGTGCTAAAAATCCCAATAATTTAGCCATAGTTCCCTCCTATCCCTACGCCTACGAATCCTATGCCTGTACTTTACCCGAAAATGATTCTAAATGGCGCGATACAGTGAATTATACTCTATTAAAATTCATGGAAGGGATCGTTAGTGACCAACAACAAGCGGTGACAATTTATGAACGTTGGTTTGGTGAAGATGGTGTTGTTCCCTATTCCCGAGAAACTATTAATGATTATTTTCAAGGTATTGTCAACACCTACGAATGGATTCCTTTAACTGTATTTCCCTAAAATTAAGACCTTTTTAGGGAAAGGTTCAAAAAGGCACTCTTGCAAGTGGGAATTATGAATGGGGAAGTAGGGGAATGGGGAAGTGGGTTTTTAAAGTTGGATTTGATTAATAAAGGTAAAAAATAAACCCCCTCAACTGTTAGTTAGCAAAAATTAAGTAGGTAGGTGTTAAAAGTTGTCAGACACCCCCCTTATTAAGGGGGGATTAAAGGGGGGACTAAGGGGGGATCGGCACCCCCCTTATCAAGGGGGGCAGGGGGGATCAGAGGCAAAATCTATCTTCAATTTAATTATAACTACTTACTTAAATAAGAAGATTTTGAAGGCTTTAGTTATTGGTTTTCATCAATTTCTTGCGCTGTTTTTAATATGTCTAAATACAATATTTGATTAACACGGAAACCTGCTTTAAAAATCAAATCATCCATTAACGGCTGAATAGTAGGAATTAATCTTCTTCTTTTGGCAATTAATAAAATACCTAAAATTCCAATAACATTCAATCCTAAACTAATTGCTTTCTTTCTGCCAGGGTTCTCGTCTATAATTACTCTATCAGCATTTGAAGAAATCGCTAAAGCTATCGTTTCTGATTCTCCTCGGTGTAATTCCTTCTGTAATTCTTCTAATAATAACCGATTCTCTAACTCTCGCTTTTCTATCCAGGATAGGGTTTGAACTTCAATAGTGCCAGGAACTGAATAACCTAATCCTGTCATTTCTTCATAAACAGCCACTGGAATAATAATTGTTCCATAGATATCATGGAGCAAGTTAAGATAGCCGATAGCAGCTAAACTGGTAATCGGAGAGGTGTTACTAACAACAATCACAGATCACCTAAGGTTTTTAAGGTTTGTAATTCTTGTTGCCAATCTACACTATCATAATTTACACAAATATTCCTCTTGGCGACTTCTTGACGAAATTCAATTAAAGATAAGTTGGCAAAATCAGCCGCTTTTGCGCTACTGATATGATAATCTCTAAACATAATGATTGCCAGTTCTAGTTGCAACAGTTGCTCGTTTTTTCCTGTTGCTTGTATAATTTCGTTGGGAATCACAATAGTCATTAAAATTTACGATATTTGTATGAACCGCCCCCATTGTATCACAAAAAAATACTTGTGATCGATTAATTAATAAAAATTAATGAATAGAAACATGGACAAAAAATAAACCCTCAACTGACTGAATGAAGGGGCATTTATCGTATTTTGTGGGCAATTTAGCCTACTTTTGTGGTTTAGTTTTCGTCGGATTTAGAGGATTTTAGTTTGCGTTTCAGGGTTGAAGCTGCGCCTAATGCACCAAAGGAGCCAATAGCTAAAAGTCCAGCAGTTGAGGAGGGTTCAGGAACTAGCTTTAGGTTTTCAACAGGAACACACGGGGTCAAACACCCCATATATGTAAACTGATTAGAAAGTAGATCTTTAGCATAAAGTAGCCGATATTCTTCTCCACCTTCTATGTAGGCTAATCCCCCTGCACTAAAAGCGCCTACACCTCCTACAGGAACAATATTTGCCGGATTAAACAGATTATCATTCGTTAATCCTGAAGTTAATAAAGTGGTAGAGCCAGTGCCTTGGGGGACCAGAGCAGTTATAGGCTCTGTACCCTGTGTTCCAGTTATGGATAAAACTTTATATCCGGTAAAGCCCGGAACGACCAAAGATGTAGATAAAGTATCTTCGGTAATAACTGTCGCCTTAACAGGTGTGGGAAGAAGTGTAGTGTCAGGGGCAGGCAGTAGGTTTGTATCTATATCGAAGGATAAACTCCATGTGAGAGTTCCAGCCGAAGCAGGATTTACTCCAAAGCCAATCATTGTAGTCGTTGCAGCCGCTCCAAGAGCTAAGGCTAAAGTCCAATTTTTCATTTTTTTATTCCTGAGTAGTGTTTTTTGTGTGTAAGTTTGTAGTCTTAGCTTTGAGGCTATTAGCCTACTTTTGTCGTTTCTTTGCTAGGTCAGGCAACACCTTAACCCAACTCCAAAGGGAGACAACGGGAGTGTACACATTCTCTCCCCCACAACTGTATTAAAATATACAGTTTAATAAATCTTTACATTTCTCTCCTCAACTAGGAATTCAGATTTTGGTTTTTTTTTTGATTGTACTGATAGCGATCGCCACCCTCGCCGCTAGGTCAAGCAACAGCCCAACCCAAGGGGAAAGGGGGACGACGACAGCTTTGGGGAATCTATCTTGAGAATGATTTGAAATATGCTAAGTTGAGATACGATGTCACGATCGCATCTAACCAGTACCATGAGTGAAATTAGTGTCGGGGGAAAAGTCCGTCTGATTGCCATTCCCCCTTACCTGAAAACCGCCGATCCCATGCCTATGTTACGGCAGCCGGAGCTGCTCAATATCGACGATATAGGCACGGTAATCGATCGCCGGCCGGGGGGTTATTGGGGTGTAAAATTCGATCGAGGCTCATTTCTGCTCGATAGCAAATATTTAGAAGCTATTTAAACCAGTTAAGTGCATCACGGTCAAGACAACTTTGATAAATGACAAGCAAATCTAAAGAGTTAATTTATGTCCAATACTTTTCTATCGATCATTATCCCGATGCGCGAGGGATTTAGCGAACATTGGCTAGGAGAATTATTGAAAGTCAAGGGAGATATAGAATTTATTTTAGTTCATCCTCCTGGGGTCAAACCTTCGCCGGTGAATGATCCACGCATGAAACAGATTGTCTGTGCTTTACGAGGTGAAATTATTCAAAGAAGTACAGGATTTTTAAATGCCAGAGGCACTTATATTCTCACAATCAATTGCGATGAATATTTACACCCTGAGATCGTCACCTTAGTTAAAGACTATTTTGAACGCTTCCCCAATAGTTGGGTATTGCGATTAGCCAGACGTGGATTTCCCTACGGTGAACGAGAAAAATTGGAGAGTCCTTGGCCAACAATTCCCGATGTAAAAAGTTTAGCTATCTGTAGCAGAAGAGAGAATAATAGTAACTTATTTAAAGAGAATAATTATTTATTAGAAGTACCGATCGCTCCTTTAGATAATCCTTTTAATCCTAGCGCCCTGATCGGTAAACGTCGAGATCACAAGGGTCCTCACGTGGAAAACTTTGATAAAAAAGTTTGGAAAAACGAACTGGTACAACCGGCAGTTAAAGAGATTACCGCTTCCATGAACGTCACTGGACCGATTAAATATATTCCCTTTTGGTGTTTAGATAGATTACTGGGTTTATATATTCAGGCAAAGTTTTTTGAGCAAGGTAAAACTATCGGTCATTGGCTGCCAGAAATAGCCGAACAACTGCGGATTGAAGATAATCCTCCTGAGTATAAAAGAACTAAACGTTTTTACTTTATTGCCGAGGTGATTCTCCTGAGAAATTTCCCTAAATACGGTTATCTTTGGAATTTAATTCTCGCTCAAGCGACGGAAGTACCCGGACGAGCTATCGATTCCCTAAAACGCAAAATTTTGCCAGAAAAACCTTTTATATCCAAGTGATCGGTAATCCAGAATAATAACCTAAATTTATGGAACTATGCTCTGTTTCCCAATCTAACACCTGTTCCACACGCTGATAAATTGCCGCAGCTTCCTCACTAGAATTGCCGATACAAGTTAACCCTAATTTACCAAATTCTGACAGCGCACCCATGAGATGAAAAACTGTTCCCGTTTTACTGCTACTATCAAAATGCAGGCGATGTTTAGCAATAATATCCATTAAATCATCGGGAAGTAAACCTTTGTATTGGGGTTTATGGAGATTATCGGAGGCAATATAGTATTTTTCCTGGTGAGGTTGACTGAAAAATAATCCAGTTTCTTGATCGTATTTACCATTAGTTAAAAGCTTCAAAGTCATAAAAGGATGGGTGGTTCCTCCTTTTCGCAGATTAATTTCGATCGCCTGTAAATCCCAGACTAAAGTTTCTGTATTTTTCACCGCAACGAAATCAACTCCATAGCG
Organism: Microcystis sp. M083S1; assembly: GCF_020246405.1. NCBI lineage: Bacteria > Bacillati > Cyanobacteriota > Cyanophyceae > Chroococcales > Microcystaceae > Microcystis > Microcystis sp. M083S1. The sequence goes on along the minus strand of NZ_JADBTB010000061.1, from coordinate 27,510 downwards.
TTCAATTGCCCCCTTGGCTGCCAGAATTTCCCCTATTTTTAGGCCTAATTCCTGTAATTGTAGGCGATAATTTTCATCGGCAGGAAAATGACAACCTAGATAAATTTGACCATCGGGACCGCCTAAAATTTGATCGTGAGTGGAAATAATATTCACTTCTCCCGTCGGTGTAATATAACCCTGCACACTCGGCGATCGCTTTTCTTCTCCTTCAATAAAAGCTTCGACAATTGCCCCTAATTCAGCAATTTTACTGGAAAAACTCTCCCAAGTTTCATCGCTTGCTTGAAAACTCATCTTCTCTAATTGTTTGGCCAAGAGATTCATTTTCTCGCTTAAATCTAGACTGTTACTATCAACAATTCCCCCTAAAGGACGTAAATCTAAAACCGCATTTCCTTCTCCCGATAACCCCTCATTTAACTTCACTACCATGCGTTTTAATTGCGGTTGACGAGACCACAAACTAGCGGCTTCATATAACAAATCCTTGACCGTATTTACCTGTAAACTACCGTCAGGATGGGGAATATTGCCTTGACCAAAAATCTCGCGACTGCCACTTTTAGAACCCCAATACAATAAATCTGGACTACAGGCAAATAAAGGAATATCTAATTGTAAAGACAATTCTCGCTCTAAATTAGTAGAATTAAAACAAACCATGTAGGCACGATCTCGACGCAACGCTTGCCGGATTCTTGCTACTAAGCGCGGTCTGTCCAGAATTTTTTGGGTTAAAGGTTGAAAAGAGTTATCGTGAGTTGTCAGTAATAACAGACGATTATTAGCATGGGAAAAAGGAATCCCAGGCAACAATTGCAGGTAATAATCAATCACCATCCGCGCCAGTGGCTGCGCTGTTACATAGATTAAACGGGTTTTCGGATGTCGCAACCGAATCAGAGAAAATAATAATCTTTCTTCGTAATGTAAAAAACCCGCTACTTTTTGACCGACTCTCTGATCGATACTAAAAGAAGGGACAACTAGGATATCATAATCCCATTCATCGGATTCGGGAACGTTTTCTCCCTGCCAAATCTCTTTTAATTTTTCTTGTAATTCTTGATACCGCAGACGCTTTCCTAGCATCAAATCTCTATCTAACAGCATGGTTTGTCCCACCTCTGTGGTTGCAGACACCTGTATCTTATCGATTTTTAGGCCCTGTCGTCTCCAGTGCCTTTCTTTTCTTAATATTCCCCCAGTCCCTCCGATCGTTGCCCTTAAAAAGGGATACAGTGGACTCTGTATCCCCTTTAATCACCTGAGATTGCCTTTAACCTAGCGGGTGGAATAAGAGATCGGGATAAAAGCGATTAAATTCGATTAAAATCCCGGCGGTGAAAGTCAGCAGCGCCATAATTAACACGGGTGCGGACGAGAGAAATTTAGTAAGTCCTTCCATCTGAGTTCTCCTAGGGAATAAAAAGTCAAGGGTTTGACACAAAAATTAACGAGGGGAAACGGTAATTTCCGAATCCTTAACGGTTAATTTACCGGAAGTGGCTTCTTGTAAAGCCGCCAACGGCCAGAGGAACCCCGTTAACATTTTGCTCAAAGCGAGGGGAACATCGATGATGATTTCCTTCATTTCGGCATCTTTACTGTCGCGTACGGCGATTAAATAGGCCCGACCAACCCAACCGATCCAACCGGCAATGTACAGGAATAGGATGCTAGGGATAAAGAAATCGCCCATGTGGTCCCAACGACCATCAACAATTAGGTGTGGATAGCCTTCCGGTCCACAGAGAGCTTGGGAGTAGGTTTGAGCGCGTTTGGCTCCCGATTCGGGGTCGGGAGTGGTGTTGCGGAAACTCTTCGCTTTTTGTAGGAAAGCGGGATTTTCGCTACAAGGGGTCAGATTGGACAAATCAGCCGACGCTGGAGCGGCAAAGGTGAACCAGAGAGATAGCACCAGGGCCAGAGCGAACAATTTTCGCATAAATTGTTTCCTTTTGTTACGAAATATGAAGTTCTTTGTTCAAAAAGCGAACAATTTGATCGTACACGGAAAAAATCTTACTCCGATGAGGGGTACGAGTAAAGTTTCTATTACAAAACTATACGCAACGCTTTAGACCCCTGTGATATGAACCACCACTTGTCTTTGGTGACGACTCTGACGATGTTCCCAGAGATAGATACCTTGCCAGATCCCTAAAACTAATTTACCTCTAGCGATCGGGATTTGTTCCGATGTCCGGGTTAGGACCGAGCGAATGTGAGCGGGCATATCGTCTGGCCCTTCGGTAGAGTGATAGTAGAGACTGCTATCTTCCGGGACTAACTTGGCGAAGAAATTGGCCAAATCGGTGAGAACATCGGGATCGGCATTTTCTTGGATCAGCAAAGAAGCGGAGGTGTGACAGACAAATATACTGCATAATCCCGTCGTTATGCCCGATTCAGCCACGATCGCTTCTATGGGGGCAGTCAGAGGATGGAAATTCTTGGGACTGGTGGTAATCGTCAGGGATTTTTGATATTGACGCATGGAAACCGAATCAGGGAGAAATGGGTGTAGGGGGGATTGTCCTGGAGAGCAAAGGTTGTCCCGCTTGCAAGAGATCGTGAAGGTTCACCACTGCACCGATAACAGCGATCGCTGGGGACTCAAAGCCGGTGGCTTCGATCTGGTCCATAATCGTGGTGAAAGTACCGATTAACTGCTGTTGCTGCGGTGTTGTTCCCCAGCGAATCAGGGCGATCGGTGTTTCTGGACTTCTGCCCGCCTTGGTCAACTCGCCGATAATATAGGGTAAATTATGCACACCCATGTAAACAACAATTGTTTCTGCGCCATGGGCGATCGCTGACCAGTTAACTTGAGGACGATATTTACCCGCCATCTCGTGGCCGGTGACGAAGGTAACGGAAGAACTATAATCGCGATGGGTGAGGGGAATACCGGCGTAGGCAGGCACGGCAATTCCTGAAGTGATCCCCGGCACGATCTCGACGCTAATTCCGGCCGCGATCAGATCGAGCATTTCTTCACCCCCGCGACCGAAAACAAAGGGATCCCCTCCTTTAAGACGAACAACCACGGCATTAGTCTGGGCCTTCTCGATCAGTAAAGCGGTGATTTCCTCCTGTACCAGAGAATGACGACCGCGACGCTTACCCGCATGGATTTGTTCGGCCCTGGGGTTAATCATGGCTAGAATCGAGGGGCTAACTAGGGCATCATAGAGGACAACATCGGCATTTTCTAAGAGAACTTTCGCTTTTAAGGTCAACAAACCGGGATCTCCGGGACCCGCACCGACGAGATAGACCTTACCGCAACTTTCTGATTGATTCATAGATACTGGGGAGAAGATTCTTGCTTCGATCGAATGCGCTTGATCCCTACTTTATTGTGACTGGAGCAAAATTTGGTATTTTTGACTACAGTTACTCGGCGATCATGCGCTTTCTTCATGAAGAATTATGATCTTAACATTACTTAACCTTTTATCTAGCGATCGCTCTGATCCTAAATCTTGTTTAACAGGTATGGGGGAGAGCGGGTTTTTAAGGTTGGATTGGGAGTTAATCATACTATTAAAAACCGATTCAGTATAACGGTGAAGTTAGGCAATTGGTACGACTTGGAGGCGTAACCCAAGTGATTGTAAGACCTTAAGAACTGTGGCAAACTCTGGATTGCCTTCGATTGACAAAGCTTTATAGAGACTTTCACGCCCCAACCCTGTTTCACGGGCAATATGTGTCATCCCTTTAGATCGAGCAATATCACCTAATGCTGCTACCACTAAGCTTGGATCGCCATCTTCAAGAGCTGCTTCAAGATATGCAGCTATATCTTCTTTTGTTTCGAGATGTTCTGCCGCATCCCAAGGATAGGTTTGGATAGTAGCCATGAAAATCTCCTATAAGTCTTGTGCTAAATTTAATGCTGTTTTGATGTCCCGTTCTTGAGTTTGCTTATCTCCTGCTGCCAAGAGGATGATCAAGGTCTCGCCTCGCTGAATGAAATACACCCGATAGCCTTGGCCATAATCGATCCGCAGTTCCGATACACCTTTTCCTACTGGTTTAACATCGCCTGGATTGCCCATAGACAGGCGACGAACACGAATGTCTATACGTGCTTTTGCTTGGCGATCCCGCAAATTGCTAAACCACTGAGAGTAGGTTTCGGTCTGGCGAATTTCAATCATGCCCTAAGTGTATCCTATGGGATACAGAAGGACAAGCAATAAAAATAAGGTGCGTTACATTTTATTCATTAACGCACCCTACAAGATCGGCGATCGCACTAATCAATGTGCATGGTGCGTTCCCCAAAAATCGATCGCTGGAGCGGTAGAAGTTGCATTAGGGAACGCACCCTACAGCGATAGCGTACTGCTACGCAGTGCCTTCGGCATCGCACTTCAAACTAACTTGCCCTTGCAGAATCACCGCAACTAAACTAAACTTAGTTTGTAGATTTGGTTTTTTAAGAGCATGGAAACTGTAAACATTCATCAGGCTAAAACAAACCTTTCTCGGCTATTGTCCCGTGTGGAACTCGGAGAGGAAATCGTTATTTCAAACCGAGGTATTCCAATTGCTAAACTTGTTCCATTTCGGACATCTTTAGATCGACGGTCTAGTTTAGGACAAGATCGAGGGATGTTTACCGTACCAGATGATTTTAATGCTCCTTTACCAGAAGATATTTTGGTAGCATTTGAGGGTGGTGCGGAGTGAGACTTTTACTGGATACACAATGCTGGCTGTGGTGGTTTGCCCAACCAGACAAGTTAAGTGAGAATGTAATTGAACAAATTGCCAACGAAAGCAATGAAGTGTGGTTTTCTGTTGCCAGTGTTTGGGAGATGGGAATTAAAGTCTCAATCGGTAAATTACCACTGCCAGAGCAAATAGATAATTATGTCTCTACTCGAATGACCCAACTAGGAGCTAGATCGTTAGAGATCAATGCTTCTCATGCTTTGCGGGCGGCTGCATTGCCTTTACATCATCGTGATCCTTTTGACCGAATGCTGATTGCACAAGCTCAGGTAGAAGATATGATACTTGTGAGTGCGGATTCAACATTTAATCAATATGAAGTATCTTTGCTTTGGGCAGCTAGTTCTTAGTCATAAACACAGAATTTCAGCTGCTTTCTAGATATTCGTGAACCAAATTCTGTGTAGTTGCAATTATTAACTCGCACATTTTTCCAACTAATTGACTGTCATTTCTGGAAGACTCCAAAGTGACTTGACACTGACCTGCACAAGAGCCTTCAATTTCACAGCCTTTGCAGAAATCGTTCTTACAGCTTCAATCAATAGGCATGGTGCGTTCCCCAAAAATCGATCGCTGGAGCGGTAGAAGTTGCCTTAGGGAACGCACCCTACCAGATCGGCGTGCTGCTACGCAGTGCCTTCGGCATCGCACTTAATTAAGGATAAAAACTAGGCTTTAACTTTTAAAGGAAATCTCTCAGGATTTTTAATAATTTCTTTGCTTAAATCTACATCTAAATCTGGCCAATAAAAATGATTAGGAAAAGGCTCTTGTATATTTAAAATTTGTCTAATAGTGACATCTTGAAACCAAGGAAAATCTTGATAAGAAAGAAACATTTCTTCATTGTTTGCCAGAATCCATATTCCATGAGAAGAAATATGAGTTACTTCAGCTTGAGAAGTGTTTTGTCCAAGCATTTCTAAGTTCATTTTGTCGTTCCTCAATAATAGTTTCTATCGCTTGAAGTTGTTTTCGAGATAGGTTATGATTACGAGCTAATTCAATTTGTGGTTCCAGCCAAAATTTAGCTTCTCCTTCTGCACAATGAACATGAACGTGCATTCTTGTTTCTTCGCGGGAAAAGAAAAAGAAGCGATAGCCATCTTCTCGGAAAACAGTTGGACTCATCAGAAATATAATCAGGATGATTGATGCTTACCCTTCGTTTATTATAGCAAATCCCCCTCAACTGGTCTAAAACTAAGGGGGAATGAGTTATAAAAAAAGGCAATTTAACCGATGTTAGTGGGTTCTTTTTCGATCGATCGCTGGAGCGGTAGAAGTTACATTGGGGAACGTACCAGACAAGATCGGCGATCGCACTACAGTTGCATAACGGAATAATTTGATCGCATCTCCACCAATTAAATAAACCACGATCGCCCACCTAAACTATAGCGTTTCCTACGCTAGTGAGGTACACCTGTTTTTCTTACCTTTTGCCTCTTGCCTTTTGCCTAAAACCCATAACTTTTGTACCTCAGCAGACTGAAAAACGCTATATATCATCTAATCTGTCTGAGGTTTTCTTAGATAAGCAGCTAGTTCTTCAGAAATTACGAAACGAGGAGCATCATTATAGGTGATTTCATAAACTAACGCCTGATTCTCCAAAATTCTCAGCTTATTTCTAAGGTAAGCATGATCCTCAAAGTAATATTTGAGAGTGAAGTTATTGGTATCTTCACAATACATTACACCCTTATTCATAATGATAAACTCACGAGCAAATGGACAGTTTTGTAGATCACTTCTCATATCTGCTAGAAGTTCGGGAATTAGACTCTCAATATTTAGAAATACACTTTCCGAGGGCTGTGGCAGTAGAAAGCTCGGTTTAGCAATATTTTTGTGCGGAACTGCGAGTTTCAAAAGAGCTTTGTTAATTGATTCAAGTGCTGTTACTATTTTTGCTGAAGCGTCATTTGTTGTAAGTGTAACAGGTGGTACTGAACCAGAAATTCCTAATCTAGTATTGTAATTATAAGAGTGGCCAGAAAGATCCTTATACTCTACTTCAAGTAGTACATTTTCTCCAAAAAGCTTATCTGCTTGAGAGTGAGTCGCCACGTCAAAAAAGAATGGATTATCTTGATCAATAACAGATATTTGGAGGGGAAATAAATTTCCTAAATTACTCATCATTTTGGGCAAGGGCGAAATATTAACCTTGACTTCAATTGCGGGGGCATCTGTAAGTGAAAGAATTCCAAGTTGAATAGCCTGCTCTTTTTCTGGTTTAAGTCTAAATAAGTGTGTTAAACGTGGTTTGGAGAAATGTCTTTTAGCCCAGATTGCATCAACAATAAAATGCTTGGCTTTGACTGTATGAGCACCTGCTCGAATGTAATAGCAATTATCATAAGCCATGTGTGGCCCAGCGTGGCTCTCATAAACGGCAACAAGCAAAACAGCCGAATCGGACTGAATGACTCCTCGTCCTACTGAATCAGATATTATTTTAATCTCATATTTAGGAACTGGTTCTACTTGATTAACAATCTGATCAGCCCAGTCGCGTAAATCTTGTCTTCCAACTTTTAGATGTAGGCCATTATCAGCATTACCATGAGAGTCCACACCAGCAATAAAACACCCACCTCCAGAATTTGCAAAGGCAGATACCGCACAGCTTAGTTTCTTCTTGAGGTCTTCTGGAGGAGTGCGACTTGATTTGAATTCAAAGTTATCATCCTCTGCGGATGGAAGCTGAGTGAGATCAAAATTTCCTAGGTCAATTTTCATAAGATGTGAAAAGGCGGACAAGTAGTGTAAAAAATGTTTGGCTTCTTATCAATCAAATTATACTATTGGCGGATGTAAACTCGATCCCCCTACGACAAAACTCTGCATTGAAAAACCAATTGCTTTGGCTTTGTGGTCTAACTACATATTATAGGTCAACTTTCTGTATAAAACTCTCTGGGGTAACGATATGGGTCAACTTTCCGTATATCACCCCATTTAGGTGCAATTGCCAGAACTTTTCCCTATATCACACCCAAAAGCCTGTTAGTCAGATTAGCATCTTGCCAAAAACCTTGTGTAACTAAATTCCTGACAATTAGGCTCATTCTAACGATGATTCCTATATCTGACCGCACCCCTTGACAAAAACTGACAATTATTCGACCTTTAGCGATCGCTATCGGGGGATAGTTGTTTTTTGTTACAGCAGTGTGGTTCAGCCTAACTGATGGCTATATTTCCAGATTATCGCCCGCAGCAAACCAATCTTGAGCGAGAAATCGAGGGATGTATCCATTGATGGATAAGGGGTTTTTGCTATTGCAGTAGATATGTCTGGGGTCAGTTGAGATAGACAAAAATAGTCAAAATATTTATAATAGAAGATTGGACTAAAATTTTCTGTGATTTGCCCATGTTATTGTCTTGCGCCACCGGTAGCGAACAATTTTTAGGTAGTGAAGCGATCGCATCTTACGCCACAGCTAAGGCCGTGATCCTGCCGATTCCCTACGAGGCCACCACCACCTATCGCAAGGGTTGTGAAACCGGGCCGGCGGCGGTGATTACTGCTTCCCAACAATTGGAAGCCTATGACGAGGAACTTAAGAGGGAAACCTGTTTAGAAGTGGGCATCTATACCCATGATGCGATCGCCGATACCCGTCAGCAACCGCAATTGTCCGCCGAGGAGATGTTAGCCGTCACCACAGCTACAGTTTCCCGTCTAATTGCCGATGATAAATTTGTCGTCGCCGTCGGGGGTGAACACGCTATCACTACGGGAGTAGTACAAGCTTATCGACAAGCTTTATCGGAACCTTTTACGGTGGTTCAAATTGATGCCCATGGCGATATGCGTTTTGAGTACGAAGGATCGCACCATAACCACGCCTGTGTGATGCGTCGGGTGTTAGAAATGGGTTTACCGACCTTACCCGTGGGAATTCGGGCTATTTGTCGAGAAGAAGCCGAATTAATCGCTAAACAGCAGATTCCTGTGATTTGGGATCGAGATATCGCTAGGGATGCGGAGTTATGCTGCTTTCGCCAACACAACTTTCAGGAGCCTGCAACTTCAATCACTTCTCCTGGAGAGACTTTATCTAATACGCTACAGGCATCTGGCATTAGGGGAAGTAAGTCAGAAAGTTTGTTGCTGGTTGCTACAAGAACAATAACTGCCACTCCAGCTTGCTGTAAATTTTGCTGATAACGCAAATTTTGATCTGTAGTGAGGAGAATCGTGAAACCCTCCTGAATCATCAGCCTCAGCAACTCACCGTTCTTTTTCCCTGACCATCCCATCTCAACAACTGTACATACCTCGTAATCGGCAAGCTCACGCTTTAACGGGCGTGGGGCGCATTCATCAAGCAGGATTCGCATAGGCTGTCAACATTTCCTTTGCTAATTCAAGGGCTGAGATCGCCTGTTCTCGACTGACACTGGGAAAATGGTCTAGAAATACCTCTAATGAATCACCAGCCTCAAGATAATCAAGTAGGGTTCTCATCGGCACACGAGTTCCTACAAAAACAGGGGTTCCCCCTAGAATGTCGGGATCACTGTGAACAACACGGGATATTAATGCCATAACAAATATATCCAACTGGCTACTAGCTTTTACAGTCATTGTATCCTAAAGTCATTTGTCGGCTCTATACAAGGTGAGGCTCAGGCATGGGACACTTCACTTGACTACTCTGCCTACATCTTGCCGCTAGACCCAAACTAACTTTTGGATACCATGCACAGTTGGCATTCATACCTTGATTCTGCAACGCCTAGACTTACAACTTCAATCAATAGGTATGGTGCGTTCCCCAAAAATCGATCTGTGGAGCGGTAGAAATTGCATTAGGGAACGCACCCTACAGCTCAAACCTAATTCTTTACACTTGACCATATTACGAAAAGAACAATGATATCAACAAATATATGCAGAACCCAGGAAGGTAGCAATGTTGATGATGAATACGATAACTCCTTTTTGAGCAAAGCACTTTCAAATTCCGTTTTCTTCGCAAGTGCATTAAGTTCACTTTCTACTGCGATTACTCTCTTTGTTGCAGCACGTATTCCATAGAAATTTGCAATAAAAAACCCAATGCAAACAATTGTTGCTACTAGAGCTTGGCTATATGAAAGTGAAAAGTCTTTTTTGGAAGAAACCAGCCAACCAATAATTGCGACGACAGCAACTGTATAAAAATTCCAATAAGAACTTACTCGTGACTCCAGCTTATCAGCAACCTCAATGATATCCTTAATCTTTTGATCCATGTCTTAACTCTCTACGTCTCACAGTTAGATTTTCGGCTGCGCCCTCAGCAAGGGTTGAGCGGCATAACGTTCCCGCTCACCAGACGCAGATAACCTTTGCTACCTAGCCGATCGCCTTGCCGTTCCAGTGTATATTGTTAGCCAGATTAGCATCTTGCCAAAAACCTTGTTTAACTAAATTCCTGACAATTTAGGCCTATTCTAGCGATGATTCCTATATCTGACCGCACCTCTTGATAAAAATTGATAATTATTCGACCTTTAGCGATCGCTCTCAGGGGATAATTGTTTTTTGTTACAGCAGTGTGGAGCAGCCTAACTGATGGCTATATGTCCAGATTATCGCCCGCAGCAAACCAATCTTGAGCGAGAAATCGAGGGATTTATCTATTGATGGATAAGGGTTTTTGGCTATTGTAGTAGATACGTTTGGAGTCAGTTGAGATAGACAAAAATAGTCAAAATATTTATAATGGAGGATTAGACTAAAATTTTCTGTGATTTGCCCATGTTATTGTCTTGCGCCACCGGTAGCGAACAGTTTTTAGGGAGTGAAGCGATCGCATCTTACGCCACAGCTAAGGCCGTGATCCTGCCGATTCCCTACGAGGCCACCACCACCTATCGCAAGGGTTGTGAAACCGGGCCGGCGGCGGTGATTACCGCTTCCCAACAATTGGAAGCCTATGACGAGGAACTCAAGAGGGAAACCTGTTTAGAAGTGGGCATCTATACCCATGATGCGATCGCAGATACCCGTCAGCAACCGCAATTGTCCGCCGAGGAGATGTTAGCCGTCACCACAGCTACAGTTTCCCGTCTAATTGCCGATGATAAATTTGTCGTCGCCGTCGGGGGTGAACACGCTATCACCACGGGAGTAGTACAAGCTTACCAACAAGCTTTATCGGAACCTTTTACTGTGGTTCAAATTGATGCCCATGGCGATATGCGTTTTGAGTACGAAGGATCGCACCATAACCACGCCTGTGTGATGCGTCGGGTGTTAGAAATGGGTTTACTGACCTTACCCGTGGGAATTCGGGCTATTTGTCGAGAAGAAGCGGAATTAATCGCTAAACAGCAGATTCCTGTGATTTGGGATCGAGATATCGCCGGTGATCCGAATTGGATCGAAAAAGCGATCGCCAAAATTACCACCGAGAAGGTATTTTTAACCATAGACGTGGATGGCATAGATCCGGCTTTAATTCCGGGGGTGGGAACACCTGAACCGGGGGGGTTAAGTTGGCATCAAACCCTAAACTTTCTCCGTCGTCTTTTCCAAACTCATCAGGTGATTGGCTGCGATGTGATGGAATTAGCCCCGATTAGTGATTCGGTGGTCTCGGAATTTACCACTGCCAAGCTAATTTATAAGTTAATTGGCTATCAATTTACTGCCTAGGGGCTTGCCTAATTAGGAGCAATCGTGTTATAATAACAATTCGTGCGGACGTATAGCTCAGTTGGTTAGAGTACATCGTTGACATCGATGGGGTCACTGGTTCGAATCCAGTTACGTCCATAAGGTATAATCTTGATTTCTAATGATAGGATCAACGATCGAAGCTCTCCAGAGAAACCCTATGACTAGCTTACTGCGCGACTTTTGGTATGTGGCCACACCGGCAAATAAACTGAAACCCGGTCAGCTAATGGCAAAAAAAATGCTAGGTGAACCGATTGTTGTCGGGAGGAGAGAGGATGGAGAAGTGTTCGCATTGCGGGATATTTGCCCCCATCGTGGCATTCCGCTGCACCATGGCTGGATTGAAGGGGATGGGGTGTACTGTTGCTATCATGGCTGGAAATTTAATACTAGCGATGGCGTTTGTTCTGAGATCCCCTCATTAACGGAACACGATCGCCTTGATATTAGCAGAATTTGTGTCACCAGTTATCCCTGTCGTGAAATACAAGGTCATATCTGGGTGTTTATTCCAGCAGACTCAAAAAGAGAAATTAATCGAGAAAATCTGCCTCCTGTGCCGACTATTGCCGATTTTGGCAAACTTACCCCCAAAATAGCCGAAACTATCACTTTTGACTGCAATATTGACCATGCGGTGGTGGGATTGATGGATCCGGCCCACGGTCCCTACGTTCATACTTCTTGGTGGTGGCGCAGCGGTCCGCGCAAATTTCGGGTCAAGGAAAAACAATACGAACCTGTTCCCCTCGGTTTTCGTCTTGCTCCCTATGATATGCCTGTAAGTGCGAAACCCTATAAAATTTTGGGTAATAAAGTATCGATTGAAATTGTTTTTGAATTGCCCTCGGTGCGTACAGAAATACTACGAGGCGATCGCCATTTAGCTTGTGCTTTTACGGCAATTACTCCCATCGATGAAAATCACTGCGAAGTCCATCAAAGTTTATACTATACGATTCCTTGGTTGGCATTTTTAACCCCTCTTTTGCGTTATTTAACTCTACAATTCCTCAAACAGGATCGCGATGTGGTAATTAAACAACAGGAAGGACTTAGTTATCATCCAGCTTTGATGTTAATTGATGATGCCGATACCCAGGCCAAATGGTATTATCGCCTCAAGCAAGAATACGAGAAATCTCAAGCAGAAAAACGTGATTTTGTCAACCCCATTAAAGCACAGATTTTACGATGGCGCAGTTAGAATTAAGTAGCTGGTTATAATTAAATTAAAAATGGATTTTAGGTTCGATCCCCCCTGCCCCCCTTGATAAGGGGGGTGTCTGATAATTTTTAACGCCTACCTACTTAGATCATTTTATTTAGGTTCTCACTAAGGATTTATTGACACTTGTTTCAATTTGATAAATAGAGGAAAGGACGCTACCTTGATGATTATTGACTAGATCGTATTTGACTTCTTGTAAATAATTAAAAATGGCATCCCGCAGAATCGGTTTTTCAATGTTTACCGTGTGCTGATAGTCCCATAAATCCCAAACTATCAAACCAATTCCCACGATTGGATCGATTAATTCTGCCCCAAAACTACTCGCTACTGCTCCACCGGTTTTAGTGGCAATTTTCGCCCCCGTTTTTCCCGCTAGGGACAAATAAACTGTGCTGCCCACTTTCATCACTGGGATGAGAGATTTAACTCCCAAAGCAGTGGCACCACCGACTAAAAGTTTGATTGATGTGTTAGAAATATTGCCCTCGGTATCTTGAATTGTTACGGCTATATCGCTAAGATAACGATCCCATTTGCCTTGGGGAATTTGATAACTGGCCTGAATATTCTCTAATTCATTGCTTAAATTACTGACATATAAATTAACGGCATCCCTAGTAATTCTCTCTAGACGCAATTGGGCCTCTTGGGGACGAATTACCCGTTTAGTAAACTCGGTTTGAATAGTTTTGGTCAAATTTTCTGCCACCACCTGTTCCGGGGGTGGATTATCTGTATTGACCCAGTGAGCGATCGAGGAGTATAATCCACTTAGAAAGGCCTTGCCCTCAAATTGTTTTTGATTGAAATAGTTAAAATACCAAGGCAAAAAACCCTGATCTACTCTTGTCATCAACTCCTCCACCCATCCCTCAATTTCTCCTAGGGCAAAGGTTTGAGAATTTGCTCTCGCTGTCTGTAAAGCTTGGCTAATTTCTCGATCGATTTGACTGTTCGATTTTTGGGGTATAGTGATGGGAATCTCTAGGTTAGTTTCGGTAGCAACCCTAGTTTTTAACGGTTCATTGCCGGCAGTTCCTAGCCAAATTTTCCCTAAGAGAGGCACGATAACCACTAGAACAACTATAGCCCAAATTAACGGGGTTATCGCCTTAATCAGTTGACTGATTGCCTGAATGCGGTTAGTTTTTTCACTATACTGAGGTGGCTCAATATTTTCTTGTGAATCTGGCCTGGAGTTCATCAGCTAACCTACTTAAAATTATTAGATCATTGTTCTCAAAAAACCGCAGAAACCCCAAATTTCTCAGCAGTAACCTGTAGAGGCCATTATCGGGCAAAAGACAGCCAATACCCGATAAATATCGGCAATTTCAGCGAATTTCTGCCTTCATCCGCTCAAGGGTTTGCTGCATTTGGTCGAACATCATTTGGGGAGTCATACCAAATTGACCTAATTGGGTTTTTAGCTGTTCTACGGTCATTTGGGCGGAGAAATCCTCAGATAACTCAAAACGCTTCATAAATATTTTGTAGCGTTCCATTAACTCTTCCATCCTATCGATAAAGATGATTTTACCCTCTCGATCGAATTTCCCGTACTCGCTGCCTAGTTGTGTGAGAGACTGGTAATCTTCAAATAGCTGTCTAGCTTCCTGTTGAACCACTTCTGAGTCAAAGAATCCCATAATCTTAAAACGGCTTATCGTCGATAGTTATTCTCCATCCTATTTTATTTTAGCTGGGGAAAAAGTCTAGCTCCAGCCGATTTACGGATTACCGTATTGGGGAAATCGAGAAGATCACAAACGGCCCCCGTCGCAGTTTAACCCTTGCCCCAGGGAGTTTAACATAAAAAGTGAAAAATCAAAAATTGTCCTTTAACTGCCCTACAGTGGCTATTTTGATCAATTTGGGCTGCGGCCCTTATAATTTGCCAAAACGACGATGACGACCCTGATAATCTTTTAAAGCGCGGTGAAATTGCACTCGATCAAAATCGGGCCAGAGGGTGTCAGTAACGTAGATTTCCGCGTAGGCCATTTGCCAGAGTAAAAAATTACTAATTCGCATTTCCCCACTACTGCGAATTAACAGGTCTGGGTTAGGAATCCCAGCAGTATAAAGATACTGTTCAAAGAGAGATTCATCGATCGCTTCTGGGGAGATTAAACCCTGTTGCACCTGACGAGCGATCGCCTGACAAGCTTGTACGATTTCCTCTCGGCCACCATAATTAGTAGCTACCGTAAATTGAATACCGGAATTTTTGCTAGTTTCTGCTTGAGATTTAGCAATTTCCCTTCTTAAAGACTCTGGCAAGGCTGATAAATTACCAATAAAGCGAATTTTAACATTTTCCTGCATCATTTCCTCTAATTCGCGCCGCAAAACCCGCTCGAATAGAGTCATTAAAAACTCTACTTCCTCGAGGGGACGACCCCAATTTTCCGTAGAAAAAGCATAAGCGGTTAAAGCGGGAATCCCCCAGTCACGACAACAGCGCAGCAAGTCCTTTAGTGCATCTACTCCCCGTTGATGGCCCATAATCCGCGGTAAACCACGACTTTTCGCCCAACGACCGTTCCCATCCATAATCACTGCGACGTGCTGAGGCAAACGGTTTTTATCTAAATCCGTAGGTAATTCTGGTGACAAGCTCGGTTTAAGAGTCATTTTCTATCTTTGGGGGTTGCGCTGGGCGAACGGGAGAACTTTTCTAAGATTAGACGACCTTTTAAGCCAATTGTACGCCCTAAACGTCCCCAACTCGGTGCGACCACTTCCCCCTCTCCCGACGGAGAAAACTTCGCTTCGAGAAGCTCTTTTAGTTTACTACTGGTTAAGGGCCGATCCAAATTCCCCCCCGACGCGAGGGAAATCGAGCCAGTTTCCTCAGAAACCACAATACATAAACAATTATCTAGCCTTTCGGTAATCCCCATGGCCGCCCGATGACGGGTGCCTAATTGCCTAGAGGTACTGCGCTCCGATAAGGGTAGAATAACACCAGCGGCCACCACTCGATCGCCCCGAATAAATACGGCCCCATCGTGCAGTAAAGTTTTAGTTTGAAAAATAGTTTGAATTAATTCCTTAGATACTTGGCCATTGAGCGTCACCCCCGGATTGACAAACACCTTGGTGTCGAGATTGCCACTGGTTTCTAATACCATCAGCGCACCGGTGCGATTTTGAGATAGATCCTTCACCGCGTCCACTAACTCATCAATGACATTATCGGTCTTGGGAGTGGGGGAACTTTTTTTAAATAATTCCCACACTTGACCTTTGCCCAATAATTCTAAAAAACGGCGGAATTCCGACTGAAAAATCACAGCGATGGCCACCGCTGCCCCTAAAATCAATTTTTCTAGGACTAACCCCAGCAAGCGCAATCCTAGGGCATCGCTAATCACCGAGGCCAGCATTAAGTAGATTAGTCCTCGCACCATCCAAAAGGTACGCCGCTCGCCGATAATTAGCAGCAGCATATAGGTAAGGAGGAGAACTAACCCAAAGTCTAGGACTGACAGACCATGGCTGAGAATCCAGGACAATAACCGGCGAGGGTCCAGAAAAAAACCCGACATGGGGGACGATAGCGATGAGGTTTATATCAAGGAGAGTCGATTGGGTAAGCGGTCTTGACGCAGCAAATCCGCCAGATTTTCCCGTTCAAGGATCAGATTAGCTTCTCCGTTGTGGACAATTACCGCCGCCGGACGGGGTAAGCGGTTGTAATTAGAAGCCATACTGTAGTTATAGGCCCCCGTGGCTAAAACCACTAAAATATCCCCCGGGTTGGTTTTCGGTAGCGTAATATCCTTAATTAGAATATCCCCAGATTCACAATGTTTTCCAGCTATTGTCACCAATTCCTGACATTCTTGACTCATTTTATTGGCGACCACGGCCCGGTAAACCGATTGATAGGTAATCGGTCGGGGATTATCGGACATTCCGCCATCG
Organism: Microcystis sp. M083S1; assembly: GCF_020246405.1. Lineage (NCBI taxonomy): Bacteria > Bacillati > Cyanobacteriota > Cyanophyceae > Chroococcales > Microcystaceae > Microcystis > Microcystis sp. M083S1. Next base: position 10,897 of record NZ_JADBTB010000061.1, on the reverse strand, counting down.
ACGGCGATATAGGTGCGGATTTCAGGGATTTCTTTGCGATTACCCACTGTATAGGCCGTTACGCAAGCGGTGGCAATCAGAGAGCGTCCCGGTTCGGCAATGAGCAGGGGATAAGCGATACCTCTTTCCTGACAAGCTTTAGCCACTGCTAAGGACACCGCTTGCACCCATTCCTCGATACTTGGGGGGTCATCACTTTCCAGGTAGCGAATCCCTAAACCACCACCGACGTTTAATTGCTCTAGGGGTAATCCCCGTTCTAAACCTAATTTAAACCAATCTGCCAGCACAGCGGCTAAGTCTTGGTGGGGTTGACGTTCAAAAATCTGGGAACCGATGTGAGCGTGTAAACCCAGACAATTCAGCACCGGATGAGCTAAAACATAGTCAAATACCGTTTCGATTTGATGGGGGTCAAAACCAAATTTACTGTCTAAGTGACCCGTGCGAATATATTCGTGGGTGTGGCACTCGATGCCGGGGGTTAACCGCAACAGCATCGGAATAGGGGTATCAGGGCGGTTTTCGCCTAATTTAACCAGATTTTCTAACTCTAGCCAGTTATCAACGATAATAATGCAGTTATGCTCGATCGCATATTCTAACTCGGCGATCGATTTGTTATTACCATGAAAGTATATCGGCACATCGGTTTTATTGATCTGGTCTAAAGCGGTTAACACCGTGTGAATTTCTCCGGCCGACACCACATCGAAACCTAATCCCTCCCTAGCGACCACGGCCGATACGGCCAGGCAATTCCACGCTTTCGAGGCATAAATTACCCTAGATTCTCCGGGATAATGTGTCTGGAAACCTTGCAGATATTGACGACAGGCAGTGCGGAGGGTGACTTCATCGACAATATACAGGGGTGAACCGAAACGTTCCACTAGGGTGGTCACATCACAACCACCGATTTCTAGACAATCGCGGTTATTAACCTTGGCTGTCAGGGGGAACAGGGTTTGATTCGGGGATAGACAATCTTGATAGGCTAAATATTTTTGTCCGGAATTGCTGATTTTAGGTTCGGTTGATAGCATGAGCGGTGTTTTTTGTCAAGAAATCGATAATTTTTGTTACAATCTCTGCCCATCACCGATTCAGTCAAGGGAAATTTGACCGTCGGTGATCTAGATAAGCAAAATAGTTCTCTCTTTCACTTTACGACAAGTTCTAACTTTTCTCTGATAAGTAGGGTTTGTGGTTCTTCAACCTTCGTGACCTTTGTGCCTTTGTGGTTAATTGCCTTTGTGTCCTTTGTGCCTTTGTGGTTCTTCAACCTTCGTGACCTTTGTGCCTTTGTGGTTCAATAATATCTCCTCTCCCCTCTCCCTACTTCCCCCCGCAACGGATCGACTGAGCGTTCGACAAAAGCTCACGCCGAAGTCTTCGCCGAACGTCGCGCACGAGTTGGTCTCCCCTCTCCCTAATTCATAATTCATAATTCATAATTCATAATTCCCACTCCCCTATACCTTCTAAACAGGATTTAGTATTACTTAACAGAGCCAAATTCAGCAAGGGAATACACATATTGTCCCAAAAACTGTTTTTGCGGGGTTTGATTTTATGGCTTTTTGTCAAGGGGGAATTGCAGGTATGGCGGCTGGGGCGATAATTAGTTTACCATTAGTGAAAACTTTGAATGGTCATGATTATGATGAAATTATTAGAATGTGTAGTCATTTTTGCCAGTTTACTGAATGTTACGCCAGGTATGGCCAATCATTTCCCCCTACAAGTTGTTCAAGCTCCCAGTGGCTCTTCGATTCAAGGTTATTGTTTTTCGGTTGCTACTAATGATGGTCTGGATTCTACGGCGAGGATTTATATTCAGGGAAATCAAGTCACGGGTCGGGTAGAAGCTACGATTCAGAACGAACAAGAATCTTATTATACTTCCTATAATCAAACCTTACAAGGAACAAAAAAGGGGAATCAGTTAAACTTAAATATCACGACAAAAATTGAGTTAGACACCCAAAAAACTCAAGAAATCTGGACGTTAACTTCAGATTATTTGAATACGGGACGAGTGGTTTATCAAAAACAACCTTGTTTAGTTTCTCAAATCCGGTTTGCACCCGGAACTAATAGCGCCACTGTTAATCAATCGGTTGTGCGAGGGAGTCGAAATATTTATTTATTAAGAGCCAATCAAGGACAGAGAATGGATGTTAAAATTACATCGTTAGAAAATAATGCCGTATTTGATGTGATTGCACCGAATGGGGAAATATTGAAAACAGAAGCTACCCAATCTAGTTTAAAATTACCTGCTACTGGAAATTATGAAATAATTGTAGGGGGAACTCGCGGCAATGCCACCTATAAATTAAATGTTAAAATTCAATAAATAGTAGTAGGGTGGGCAATGCTCACCTGACGATACTTTATCCAAATAGGAACCAGAGATACTGTCCAGGTCGGGGATGTAAGACCAAAAACTGGGTGTAAGTCCGTTTTGAGGCAATCCCCCGTGAAATAGGAAGTAGTTCACCTTGACTGGAATGTATAATCCCCATTTCTCCACACAGATACATAGGGTTTGCGGCAAAAAGTTTTTCGTGGGGGTAGGGTGTAGGGTGTAGGGTGTGGGGTGTGGGGTTTTACCCATTTTTAGGTGGTCAATTACCTAATTTTCAGAGAAAAAGTAACTGAATTTTTCCCCGATCACTCCAATGGTCGGCACTTTTTGGGGGGAAAAAAGTCTAAAAACCTTATCCAACAAGGTTTTTAGATTTATTCAGCAGAACCTACATAGAGAGCGTTTCTCATAAATATGAAGTATAAGCTAATTCGGTATCGACGATCGACTCCCACCTGACCATTAAGATAACTGTGATCAGTAATTATGGGAAAATAAATCTCCATACCTATTTCCTCGTGGCACAATAGAGACAAAGTATAAAAAACTTAACAATAAGGAGAGGTTCGATGGTTGCTACACCAGTCAAAACAAAACGTCTCACCGTGCAGGTGGCCGATCTCACCGCAGACACTACCGCTATTCGTTCCCTCGATTGGGAGCGCGATCGCTTCGATATTGAATTCGGATTACAAAACGGTACGACTTATAACTCCTATCTGATTCGTGGGGAAAAAATCGCCCTTGTGGATACCTCTCACGAAAAATTCCGTCAACTATATTTTGATAGTCTCAACGGATTAATTAACCCCCAAGAAATCGATTATTTAATTATCAGTCATACCGAACCTGATCACAGTGGTTTAGTCAGAGATCTGCTGCAACTCGCTCCCAATATTACCGTCGTTGGGTCGAAAGTGGCAATTCAGTTTTTAGAGAATTTAGTTCATCATCCCTTTCAACGTCAACTGGTCAAAAATGGTGATCGGTTAGACCTAGGCAATGGTCACATTCTCGAATTTGTTAACGCTCCTAATTTACACTGGCCCGATACTATTTTTACCTACGATCACGGTTCGGGAATTTTATTTACCTGTGATGCTTTTGGAATGCACTACTGTTCCGATGATCTTTACGATGAGCAATTAAGTGCTATTGAACCGGATTATCGTTTCTATTATGAATGTTTAATGGCTCCTAATGCTCGTTCCGTACTAGCGGCGATGAAACGGATGGAACCCCTGGGTAATATTAATCTCGTGGCTAATGGTCATGGACCGGTATTAAAACACAATATTACCGAATTATTGACCCATTATCGTGATTGGAGTCAGGCACAAACTAAGGCAGAAAAAACCGTCGTTGTTTTCTACATTGCCGACTATGGTTATAGCGATCGCCTCTGTCAATCTATTGCCAAAGGTATTACTAAAACCGGTGTGGCTGTAGAAACTTTAGACCTGAAATCCGCCGATCCCCAAGAGGTAAAAGAATTAGCTTCTTCTGCGGTGGGAATCGTCATCGGTACTCCCCCCGTTTCTGGTATTAATGCCCAAGAAATTACGGGTAATCTAGGCACAATTCTCGCCTCGGTTAACCCCAAACAATACATCGGAATGTTTGAATCTCAAGGGGGTGATGATGAATCAATTTTACCTCTATTTAATAAGTTTCGTGAAGTTGGTTTAACCAAAGCTTTTGATCCCATTCGTAGCACAGAAACTCCTAACGAGAGTCTCTATCAACGCTGTGAAGAAGCAGGAACAGATATGGGACAACTATTAACCCAAGAGGTAAAAGTTAAACAAAGAAAATCCCTCGATACTGACCTCGATAAAGCCATCGGACGCATTAGTGGTGGCTTATATATTATTACCACCAAGAAAGGAGACAGAAGCGGTGCAATGGTCGCTTCTTGGGTGACTCAAGCAAGTTTTGATCCCCCCGGTTTTACCGTTGCTGTGGCCAAAGATCGGGCGATCGAGTCTTTAATGCAAGTGGGGGATCAATTCGTTTTAAATATTCTGGAAGAAGGCAATTATCAAACCCTGATGAAACACTTTTTAAAACGTTTCGGGCCTGGGGAAGATCGTTTTGCAGGAGTCGATACTCGTACTGCTAATAATGGTTCCCCAATTTTAGCCGATGCCCACGCTTATTTAGAATGTGAGGTAGTTAGTCGCATGGAATGTGCTGACCACTGGATTGTTTACAATAAAGTCGCCGATGGTCGCGTTTCTAAACCTGATAGTTTAACGGCCGTTCACCATCGCAAAGTCGGTAATTATTATTAGGATTTTTGCTTGATTTGACTGGTTGAGAAAATACAGATCAAGATGCTTGCTCTCAGCTTTTGAGACTGTTTAACCTCTCAACCAGTTAGTCATACTAAATCCGTTGAGTATAGGCTACATATCAGGAGAGGCAATAGGCAATAGGCAAAAGGAGCAATAGATAATCAGTTTTTAATAACCAGATTTAGTATCACATCTGATCACTGATTACTTACCCACTGATAACTGATAACTGATAACTGATAACTGATAACTGAGACTAAATCCGTTGATTATAGGCTACATATCAGGATAGCCGAACGGCAAAATGGGAATAGATAATCAGTCTTTAATAAGCGAATTTAGTACCAGACGCTTCATGAACTGGAAGTAAAAAAATTGTAGGGTTAATTCATGAATTAACCCTACACATCGTTCCCATTCAGGTGCTTCACAAATTGGAAGCAAGTTTCAAACATTGTTGGATTTGCTAATCGTGCCTAAGTTTCCATTCAGACGCTTCACGAATTGGGTAGAGTCATAAACTCTAGTTAACAAAAGTCCAGCGTCCTTCCACCTGACCGTCAAGGAGTTGATGAGTACTTAAATATTCTTCAAGAACACCTTGGCTTGAAGTAGTAACAACTTTAGCGTTAGCTATTTCTTCAGGCGTGAGATTCAAACTCTTCAGCGAATTTTGATAATGATAATCTTGCACGCAGATTACATATAAACGATCAGCCTCTACAGGTTGTTCATTAATACTGAAAGATTCAATTGCTTTCTTAGTATTGTTATAAACTACTCGAACACCTTTGCTGATTTGATAACATTGACTTTCCCCAGGCTTTCTGTTTTCTGGGCGCAGAAAATGGGTAAATACCTTTGTCAGTTGCGCTCCAGTAACTTTAATTTTATAAAGAGAACCATCATACGGATAAACCTTCTTAAGATCTTCAAGAGTGACCACAGGCCCTAATTCTTTACCTCGTATGGAACCACTACCGACAAGCACGACATCAATCGTATCTATTTCTAAGAAGATATCAGCGATTAAATTACCTAACTCAGTTTCTTGTTCGCGCACGGGATGAGTCAATTGACGATTTAAACGGCTAACAATACGATTGTACTTGCGATCTACTTGTTCTTTGTAGGTATTGATAAAATTTTGCAAATCTACGTCAGGACTAGCTACCTGATCATTAATAGGAATAAGTTCCCATTTCCATTCGACAATGCTGTTCGTATCGTCGTCTACTGTAATATCGAAACGTCCGATCTGATCAGTCCCAACGGCGGCCTGGGTGATTAAAATGTTGTTTACTTGGGCAGGCTGTTCTAAAAGTGTATGAGAATGTCCACCAATGATCATGTCCACCCCCCACTCAGGGTCTAACATAGCCGCTAACTTTTGATCCTCTTCAAAACCAATGTGAGTTAGGAGAATTGTCAAATCAATATCTTCATTTTTGTAGGTATTACAGATCTTACCAACTTCAGCCGCCGCATCTTCTAGTCCAACAAATGTACCAATGCTTTTGTCCAGCTTTAAGGCACTAAGAACCTCTTCAGTGACAATACCAATGAACATAACATCAAATCCATCTACATTGAGGATGATATAGGGGTTCATCAACCTTTTACCGTACTTTTTAATGTACAAGTTGGCATTAACAATAGGAAAGTTTGCCATTTTTTCTAAGAAGAGCAAATGAGGAAAGCCATAGTCTAATTCGTGGTTTCCTAAAGTCACTACATTAGGTGCTAGGTAATTCATGATTTCCATGGTTGATAAGCCTTTAAATTCGGTATCAATCATCGAACCTTGAAGCATATCACCTGAAATAACATAAAGTGTATTTTTTTCCGTTTGACGCACTTGATTGATATAACCAGAAAGCAATGATAACCCGCCGATCAAACCACCTTGTCCAGTTTTAGCCTCCGCTAAAAAGTCGCCGTGCATATCATTGGAATGTAAAATCGTAAACTTTTTGAGTTTTGTTGTAGTTTCAACCATGAGCCTCTCCAGTAGTTTGAGTTGATTAAATGAAAGAGATAGTTTGATTTGGGTACTGCGAACGGTTTAAAGCTTGGCTTTCTGAATACCGTCAGAAGCTTGGTCTGTGATTTCTTCTAGCCGATCCAGAAAAAGTTCAGCTTTTAGCAGTTTAGGCTCTTCGGTTTGTGTTATGCAATGGAGGGGGGTTATAAAGGATAAAACCCTTACACAGAAAGACATTGCTTCAATTTATGCCTCCTGATCGAATCATGCCAAGTAACGAAGAGCCACAGCCCATAATATAGCATGACTTGCGCCAATGTAAAAACAGGGTTAGAGCATCACTGAGGAGTTCGGGATAGTGACAGTATTCACACTGGAACCTAGCGCGTTGTCGAACAATATGGTGGAGCGATTTAGGAATGACCATTTACTCTGGCGGCAATGACAGCGTTGATGTAGCTGAAAATTTGGTCGAGTTCGCCAATCGCTTCTAGCTCAAGGACTTCCTCTGGGGTGAGATCATCAGCTTTTTTCTTGTCAAGAAGCGTCTGCATCCGATCGCCCAGTTCATCTGTAAATTTGAATAGGGTGAGATTATTAATCTGTTGTACCCGCAATCCTTTGGGAATCAGGCTAGAGGGTTTGACAAGAGCTCTCATGGTTGTAGCTGAACGTAAAGATTTTTCGATCCTAACAAATAGTTCCCGTGAAATAAATGAAAGTATTGCCCTGACACCATTCTACACCCCATTTTCTGAGGGGGGGTTAAATTATCTCCGACAAATAAAAATTATTCTCAATAAGTCAGATTATCAAGCCCCGAACTCCAGAAGTAGAAGGGCATCCGAGGGGGTCAACGAGAGAATACTGATAACTGATAACTGATAACTGTTCCTATTGACTAACACCCGCAGATTTAAGGGCTTTTTCCATCAAAATTACATGGGTACTGCTTTCCTGTCCCTGGTTGGCAGCACGACGCTGAATATAACTGCCGTCGGATTGTAATTCCCATGCTTGCCGGTTATCTGACAACATGATGCCGAGAATTTCTTCCAGTTCCTTGGCGATCGCTGGTTCAGCGATGGGTGTCACTGCTTCCACGCGACGAGTCAGGTTCCGCGTCATCCAATCGGCGCTACCAATATAAACCTCCTCCTGACCACCATTGTAGAAGTAAAAAATGCGGGAATGTTCCAAAAAGCGGCCGATAATGCTAATTACTCGGATATTTTCGCTCACTTCCGGCAATCCGGGCCGTAAACAACAGATCCCACGAATAATTAAGTCAATCTGCACGCCAGCACGAGAAGCGGCGTATAAGGCTTCTATAATCGGTTTATCGACAATAGAGTTCATTTTTGCGACAATGCGCCCCGTACCGCCATTTTTACAGTTTTTGGCCTCGCGATCGATCATTGCTAACATCCGTTTTCGCAAACTCACGGGAGCAATTAAAAGTTTGCGATAGGATTGCTGACGGGAGTATCCGGTCAGAAAGTTAAATAAATCGGTGATATCTGCCCCCAAATCCTCGCGACAGCTAAGTAAACCCAAATCAGTGTATAATTTAGCCGTTTTTGGGTTATAATTACCCGTGCCAATATGGAAATAACGACGGATTTTATCCCCTTCTTTTCTGACCACGAGAACCACTTTCGTGTGGGTTTTTAGACCAACTAAGCCATAAACAACGTGAACTCCGGCTTGTTCGAGCTTTTTCGCCCAAGTAATGTTATTTTCCTCATCAAAGCGTGCTTTTAGTTCCACTAACGCCGCTACCTGTTTACCATTTTCCGCCGCTGCAATCAGGGAATTGACAATCGGGGAATCTCCGGAAGTACGATACAAGGTCATTTTAATCGCTAAAACATGGGCATCATGGGCAGCCTGGGCGATAAACTGTTGTACTGAGGCACTAAAGGAATGGTAAGGGTGATGAACGAGAATATCGTTATTGCGAATTAAAGTAAAAATATCTTCGCCATCCTGTTCTAGGATCCCGTCTTCGTTACCGTCAACTATTTCTCGCAATCCCTGTAAAACCGGTGGGGTGACAGGATTCCAAGGCGGATCTTTCAGTTCGGGACAGGGTAAAGACAGAAAATAAAATAAATCTTTGTGTCCCAGCAGTCCATCCACATCGTAAACATCGATCTCCTCAAGTCCGAGATCGCGCATGATCCGGTTTTTAATATTGCTAGGGGTAGAACTGTGAATTTCCAGACGTACTGCCGATTTACCGATGCGGCGCTTGCGTACTTCTTCCTCGATCGCTAATAATAAATCATCGGCCTCATCTTCTTCAACGGAGATGTCAGCATTGCGCGTCACCCGAAAAGGATAACATTCTTGAATGATCATGCCGGGGAAAAGTGCCTCTAAATTGTGCATTACCACCTGTTCAAGGGGTACTCCCGTCCAAATCGAAGCTTTTCCGTCTTGGTGGCGTAATTCTTTGGATAATGCCAGAAAACGGGGGAAAACCTGCGGTACTTTTACCCTGGCAAATAATTCTTTATCGGTGTCGGGATCGCGAACGACTACGGCTAAATTGAGACTAAGATTAGAAATATAGGGAAAAGGATGACTAGGATCCACCGCTAGGGGAGTTAAAACGGGGAAAATATTTTGTTCAAAGTAATCATGGAGATAATTGCGCTGTTCTTGATGTAAATCTACATAGTTAATCAGATGAATTCCCTGTTCTACTAATAGGTTTTTCAGGGTGTGTTCAAAAAGATGATCCTGCTGTTGCACAAGGGGACGCAGACGTTTACTTATCTCGGTTAGCTGTTCCAAGGCAGTCCTGCCATCGGCACTTAAAACGGCTACATTTGCTTCTACCTGTTGTTTAAGCACTGCCACCCGTACCATAAAAAATTCGTCGAGATTGGCACAAAAAATGGCGGTAAATTTTAATCTTTCCAGTAGGGGAGTCCGAGGATCAAGTGCCTCATAAAGCACGCGACGATTAAATTCTAACCAGCTTAATTCTCGGTTAAAGTAATATTGCGAATCTTTAAGATCGATTTCAGAAGTTACGGTAGAAGCTTTAGCCATAGAGTCTAATACCTAAATAATAGATTAAACAGTTAGTAAGAAGCCACTTAAGCCTAAATTTGACTATTTTGGGCGTTTTTTTTACGCTAGACTGCCCCAGATTAACCAAAGTTACCCTGATTATCTTGGATGCTAATCCTACTGATTCTAGCCTGACCGGGGAAAAAATCAATTTATTAAAAGGTTAAGAAATCAATCCCCGCAAGGCGACAGATCAAGGTTAAATTAATCTTTCGGTGAAATTAGATTTGTTAAAGATCTAGACTTCCCCTTTGACAAAAGACCATAACCTGTGCTGTGGGAGGGATTAAGAGAATTTGTGCCGCTCGTTACTGGCTACAAATTAAGGAAACCCCTAATAAATCTAACGCTTTCTGTTGCAGAGAAATCGGTCGAGTTATCTTAGAAAAACGATAACTTCCCTCTCTAATCATACGTTCTACCCTATTCAAGCAAATCGTCTCCAAGTCCTTCAATAAAGTCCGAAAACTATGCACAGGGAGGTTGTCTTGATTCTGTGTTTTTCTCTCTTTAGATTGCACCGATTGACTGCGACTCATTTTAATCACATTCAGGGAACTATTATCAATTTCTTCATCTTCAAAGAATAAAGCAGCTAAGGACTGTTTTAAATGCCATTCCACATAATAAGCTAACATAAATAAAAAGAAAATAACGGTTAAAAACTTTTTCTACATACATGACTAGCATTTTAGCAAATAGGCTCCATTCCTGCCCATTAATAAATCCTACAACAAACATGGATACATCAAGAGATGTTAACGGGTATATCCATTGATGGACAAGGGTTTTTGGCTATTGTAGTAGATATAGGTAGTGGAAGTTCCGATAATTGGGACTTCAAGCCGAAAACTGAGATATATAAGCCCACCTTATCACCCCGACAAGTAATACTGAATGTCAAACCCCTTTACAAACCGATACAAAGTCTTTAAGATAGAGACATCATCAATCGTACCTCGATAACTTAATAGGAATCATAAACCAATGACCACCACCTTACAACAGCGCGAGAGTGCTTCCCTGTGGGAGCAGTTCTGCCAGTGGATCACCAGCACCAACAACCGTCTTTATGTCGGCTGGTTCGGTGTGATCATGATCCCCACCCTGCTCACCGCCACCACCTGCTTCATCATCGCCTTTATCGCCGCTCCTCCT